>JALGTS010000365.1 GCA_029821255.1 Candidatus Zipacnadia bacterium | reverse complement strand
GGGTGAGTAAACCTGAACCGTGAAGGGCGCCAGCACGTGTACCACCCGCGTGGCGGTGATCGAGCCGTTCGAAGCCGTGAACACGCACTCCCCCACGCCTAGTGTTAGGCTGACGCTGAAGTAGCCGTTCGATGCGGAGAGAGAATTGTGATATATTTGTTTGCCGTTCTGGGTGATGGTTAGGTTTACTAGGTCTATTTTTTCTCCGGCTACTATTCTGGAGGGTTGAAGGTACAGAACGTGCTCCTGCTTTAGGGAACTCCAGAACACGAGGTTGCTCAGAACCCTTTTCGCTTGGAGGCTCAGGTTCTCGGGATTGTCCCTCCCCACGTAAAAAACATACTTTAGCGACTGGTTCCCGTAGTAAAATCCGAGCCAGCACCCTCCCTTGCACCCCAGGAAGGTGAAGAGGTTGGCTCCACTGGTGATGAGGGTTGATTGCCCTGGGCCGATTGTCAGGTTTGCGTTCTCCTCCACGTGGATGCTTTCCAGCTGGGCACCCAGACTTTTAAGCAGGCTCACGCCGGTTTCTCCTGTTAGGATGAGGGGTTTCCCGGCTGCGATCAGCTCTTGGAGCTCCTCGGCGGAGAAGTGTAGCTCGGGCCCCACTATTACCACGTCGGAGTTCGGGTCTGCTAGGTATTCGAAGTAGTCCCGCTCAACCAGGCTGATTCCGTGGGGATTCAGGCTTGCTATTTTCATCCACTCATGCGCGTAGCTGGGTGAGGCTGGAGGGAGGGTGTAGAACTCCCTTATTAGTGAGGCGGTTAGGATTCTGGTGACGTTTTCAAGAAAGGTGTAGTCCACCTTGGAGGCGGTGTCGTGGTCGGTGAGTCTGACGCTCTCGGTGAGGTTCCAGTTCACCTGAGATATTGTCACGGTGGGGAGAACCGATTGCAGTTTCCACTCGGAGCAGAACTGGCTCTGAGCATCCGAACTCGATGATGCTCTGGGATTAGTCTTTGGGAAGATGCTGATGCCCAGGTCTGATGCAGCGCCTATTAGGGAGGCTGTTTGCGGGTACACTGCGAGAGTTGAGAAAACAGTTATGTTTCCGTGCGACTCACCGTAAGGGGTTTCCCCAAGAGTGTCCAAGTACATAGCTGCTGGGAGCCGAACCAGTGCTGGGTTGTGCTGTTTCCCTCCTCTCCGCTCAGGAAAGCGAAAACAACTGTTTTCTCCAGACTCACGTTAGCAAGCAGCCTGGCTGTTTCAAGGAGCACCGCCACGCCAGCCGCATCGTCAACGGCGCCGGGGCAGTTGGTGTCGGAGAGCCCGTAGACCACCTTCCCCACTCTTAGGACTCTTATTGAGTCGTAGTGACAGGCTAGGAGAATTATGTCGGGTGAGGGGGACGGCTTAACGCAGTATATGTTCTGGGTTATGTGGGGGGTGTCCTGCCAGACAACGGTGAAGTAATCCCTCAGAGGGTTGTACCCGTAGGACTCTAGGGCTGCGTGTATGTAGTCCGCTGAGGTGTTGCACTCCGGTCTTGACGGTTGGCGTGTGCCCAGACCGGAGAGGTAGCTGACGGTGTTTTGCAGGTTTGTCTGGCTGGTGTTGGCCGTGAAGTACTTCTCCCACTTCTGGGTGGTTGACTGATTGGTCAGGTAAACCGCTTTAACCACGGATTTCGAGGCGCTGGTAGAGGGGACCGTGCTGGTGGGGTTAATTGTGTATGGAAAGTTTGACCAAGCACCAGCAACCTGGCATAGAATTGTTGAGAGGAGTATGAATGTGACCAGTGCCAGGGTTATTCCCCGTCTCCACACTCTGAGACCCCGTTAGGAAGTTTGTTCCACCGGTTCCTCTACTTCGGGCTCGGCCGCCCTCTTTTCTGCGTCTCTTTCATGAGTGTATTGTATGGGTTTCTTTGAGTTCAGGTCGTCCTCGGTTATGTGGATCAGTCCGTGTGAGGTTATCGCGAAGTAGGCTGTCTCTGGTGGCAGTGCCGGGGCGTCAACCACGGTCACCGCTCTCATGTTGTACTTCTTTATGCTTAGTCCGAGTCTGAAGGTGACTCCGTGGGCCACCGTGTGTCCGCCTATGGGGTTTTCGCTCTTGCCGTAGAGGTCGGGCTGGGAGTGAACTTGGTTGGTTACCACAACCGCAAGGTCGTAGGCTAGCGCGATGTTCTGGAGCTTCTGCATGAGCCTGTTTATTTTCTGCTGCCTTAAGGGTAGGCTTTCTCTTCCGCAGTACTCGGCTCTGAAGTGGCCGGTTAGGCAGTCGACAACGATGAGTTTGATTCCCCTGTTCTGAACCACCTCGTCTAGGTCTTCGAAGACCAG
>JALGTS010000364.1 GCA_029821255.1 Candidatus Zipacnadia bacterium | reverse complement strand
GATAGCCAGCCAAAACATTGTGTTGGCCACGGGAGTTGGCTGGGCAGTGTGCGCTGTGCGCATGAGATAGACGAGCAGTGCATAAACGAGTGTACTAAAGAATATAGCGCTGGTGGTGGCGTATATGGTGGTGACTTTACGGTTTAGCTCACGGGCAGGGAAGCCACAGAGCGGGCACTTCCCGGTGGGGTCAGGTTGCACTGCTTGGCCACACGCCGGGCATCTCATGCTTCTTCCTCCTCAGTGCTTAGCCGCGAGATCAGCTCAGACTGGGAAATCGTCTCCTGCTCGCCGCTGTCCATATCGCGGAGCGTGACCGTTCCCTGCTGGACCTCATCGTCGCCGATGATAACTGCCCAGCGGTAGCGGTCGCCGTCGGCAGCCCGCATCTGCGCTCTTATGCTGCGCCGACGGTAATCTATCTCGGCGACTTCACCTGCTGCCCGCAGTTGGGCCAGCAGTTTGAGGCCCTCGGGCCAGGCCTCCTCGCCCAACGTGATGACGTAGTAACCTTCGCGGAGAGCGCCGTGTTCAGGTGGCATTGGCCGCCTCCTGAGCGATGAGCACTCGCTCCAGGCCGATGCCCACTCCTACCGCCGGCGTAGGAGGCCCGCCGCACTGCTCAATCAGTCCATCATAACGGCCGCCACCACCGATTGAGTCCTTGGCCCCCAGGCCCGGTGCTACGAACTCAAATGCAGTCTTGGTGTAGTAGTCAAGCCCTCGTACAACGGTGGGGTCCAGCGTGTAGGGAATCTCCAGGAGTTCTAATGTCTGCTGAAGCCGGGTGAAGTGCTCAGCGCAGTCCGGGCAGAGCATATCGCGCAACACCGGTGCGTTTTCCATAATCTGCCGACACTGTTGGTTCTTGCAGTCCAGTAGGCGCAGCGGATTGGTCTCGTAGCGCCGCTGGCAATCGCCACACAGATGTTCGAGATGGGGAGCAGCATAACTCTTCAAAGCCTTGATATACTGGGGGCGGCATTTCGGGCAGCCCACTGAGTTAAGCAGCAGCGTGACCTGGTTAATGCCCAATTCTCGGAAAAAGTGCATAGATAGTTGAATGATCTCGGCATCAACTTCAGGTTCAGCAGAATTGATAGCCTCGGCCCCACACTGGTGGTGCTGNNATAGCGCCCGGCTTGAGGGCGGTCGTAGCGAAAAACCGGCGCGATGTAGTAGAGCTTGACGAGGCGCTGGCGATCCTGGCCTTGCAGATTGTTCTCCAAGTAGGCGCGGATCACTGGCGCGGTCCCCTCCGCCCGTAGGGTCAGGCTGCGGCCCCCCCGATCCTCAAAGGTATACATCTCCTTGGTGACGATGTCGGTATCTTCGCCGACGGCCCGCACGAACAAGTCGGTCTCCTCGAACATTGGCGTGCGAATCTCCTCGTACCGGTACAGTCGGCACAAGGTACGGAAGGTCGCCTCGGCGCGCTGCCAGCGGCCGACTTCATTAGGCAATATGTCATTTACGCCCCGTGGTCTGCGGTAGAGCATTGCTTCAACCTACCTGGGTGTTTACTTCTTTCGCGAAAACGAGGAGTTCCGCAAGTATGTTCAATTGGTCAACTGGAGATGTTGCGCTGAGGCGAGAAAGGCTTGCGATTTTTGCTTGAGCGTTGTCTCAGGTCGGCTTAGATGCTGCCGGCCTTGTTAGGACTATTTCTTATTATCCTCATCTAAATTGGGTAACTCGCCAGAAATTGCAGCATAAACTAGGTCGCTATAATAAGAATGGCGGGAAAAAACAAAGAGTTGGAATATCGCTGCTAACAGCAGCAACTGCCCGGCGTTGGGCAGCGGCAGCCCGATGACAACAGCAGCGACCGGCAGCAGAGCCATCGTCAGCCCGATACCAGTCAACATGGCCACAGAGCGGTCAACAGCCTGGAATGCCATTTCCGCATGAGAGGCCAGTTGATCGCGGGTGGGACGAAATCGGTCGCCGCCGGCGGCGTGTAGGATGCGTGCGCCGATACGTTCGTCGTCCGTCCAGCGGCCATCTAATGAAAAGCCGACGAAAAACAGAAGTGCAGATACTGCCATTACCGCCTCGGTGCGCCGCTTGGTGATGATGTGCTCCTGTTGAGTTGCCTCGGCGGTACTGGCGCTAACCGGTGGCCCGGCCAGCGCAAGCATTAAAACAATTACAACTCCCAGCGGGAACAACCCCCAGAACAACCAGGTATTGCTGAGGCGCTGCTGCAACTGCTGCCATTTCTTTTCTTGAGTTGGCTTGATGTGCATATTTATTGTGCTGTCTGCTACCCGAAAGTACGACTACGACTGACTGACGAGTGCCTGACTGGGTCTTAGTATAGCACCGGC
>JALGTS010000059.1 GCA_029821255.1 Candidatus Zipacnadia bacterium | reverse complement strand
GCGGGCGGCGTTAGCTATCAGACCCTCATCTTCAATGACGTCAATGGTCGCCAGCGCGGCGGCACAGGCCAGATGATTGCCGCCAAAGGTGGAGGCGTGGTCGCCGGGCTCAAAAGCGTTGGCTACGTCTTCCTTGGCTAAGCACGCCCCGATGGGAAAACCCGACCCCAGCGCCTTGGCCATAGTGATGATGTCAGGGGTGATGTGCGAGTGCTCATAACCGAACCAGCGGCCGGTTCGGCCCATTCCCGTCTGCACCTCGTCAAGTATCAGCAGAATGCCCTGTTCATTGCAAAGCTGCCGCACCTGGGGCAGGTAGTCGTCATCGGGGATGTTGATACCACCTTCGGCTTGAATCGGCTCCAGCATCACAGCGCAGGTATGTGGGTTTATCGCTTTTTCCAATGCGTCCACGTCGTTGAAAGGTACGTATGTAAAGCCGAGGGGCAGTGGCCGGAAGGCCTTCTGATATTTCTCCTGGCCCGTGGCAGCCACGGTGGCCAGCGTGCGACCGTGGAAAGACTGCTGGGCGGTGATAATTTCAAAGCACTCCTCGCCACGGTTGATTTTGGCCCATTTGCGAGCCAGCTTGATAGCAGCTTCATTAGCCTCAGCGCCGCTGTTGCAAAAGAAGCAGCGGTCAGCACAGGATAGCTCAACCAACTGCTTAGCCAATTGGGCCTGCAGGGGAATGTGGTAAAGGTTAGAGGTGTGTATCAGTTTGGCGGCTTGGTTGCAGATGGCCTCTACTACCCGGGGATGACAGTGCCCAGTAGCGACAACGGAGATACCACCAACGAAATCCAGATACTCGTTGCCGTCGGCATCCCACAGCCGGCAGCCCTCGCCGCGAACGAAGGCCACAGGAAGCGGGCTGTAAGTGGGCATCAGATAGTGGTTGGTCATCTCGACGACCTGCTCGTTGTTCATGGGGCATCTCCTCGGCCCGTAACTGCTAACTGTGCGCAATCTCGACTGACCGTCCTGTTGAGGTTAACGCTCCGACTTTGTCTCCTTAGATGTGGTTAGGTCGTCTATCTTAGCGGGCAGATCATCCAGCAAAACAGTGGCATTAATCTGATATACCTGTTCACTCTCAGAGGTTTGACAGTAGCGGGCGCTGGGCTGGGCTTCCTTGCCCAGACGGATTTTGATTGGCTTACTGCGACCGGCCATTTTCAACGTTATGACTGTGTGAGGGACAGCCAGTCCATATTCCATAAGGTCTTTCTGCGTTGGGTGCTCTTTTTCGAAGGCAGTGGCCAGCAGCCCATCCAGGTCCCAGAGGATGTCATCAATCTTGCTACTGTCAGCCTTGAGCCCAGCCGGGGTCTCCAGGATCCATTCACCATCTTCGTTCTTATTGACGGTGAAGTTGACTTTCTCCTTGGATTGGATCTCAATCTGCGCGACCTTCTCTTTAGCGAAGTCAAGAATGGTCTTGTCGCGCAACTCAAAAAGGCTCTTGCTCACCTGGTTCAGCAAATCCTCTTCGACCAGTAATAACTGTGGACGCTGCTGCATATCCACGTAGACTACTCGTTTTTGTTCGGTGCCCTCCCCGTACTCCTTGGGTACTTCCTTCTTAATCTGCTTGCCGATGCGGAAGGTCTGCTCCTGACCGTCCTTGGTGGTTAGCGAGACGACAGCTTGGGGCTTGTCCAGCCCAACGGTGCTCAGATCTTCAGGCCTGTCAGCAAAGTCAGCGGCTTTGGCCCGGATTATACCATCCACCACGTCCTCAATGGCAAAGCGGTCCGCCTCTGTCTTTATGGGCTGGCGTAGTTGCCAATGATCCTTGTCGCCTTTGCTGATTCGCTCGGCTACGATGGTCACCTCGGGCCGTTCGATTTTTAATTTGCGGATATCATCTTTCTTCAGGTGCACCAGCTTCCGGTCGCGTAGGTCATTAGCCGACTTTTCCATGGCGGTATTGAATGAGGAGTTGAACAAATAAAGCTCGGGGCGGCCACTAATTGTCGCGAAATATTCGCCGCCTGTAGGAGCCTTGCTGCCCAGCTTGATTGTCGTGGTTTGCCCCGTCTTGGTGTGGAAGGTGACGGTCAATATCGGCTTGTCCAGTCCATAGTCGGGGCTGGTCAGGTCAATACCCTCCCGCTTGCCAGGCTTACTTTGGACCAGGCTCTGCAGCATACTGTCGACCTTTTCGTTATCAGCTAGCCCCCGTACTGGCTTGGTTAGATACCACTTTTTGCCCTCTCGCTGCAGGACGATTTGCTCGTCGCCATGGCTAATCTCCAGCTTGCAGATCTGCTCAGGTGGCAGTCGAAAAATTTCACCTTTTTCCGGTACTCGCCCCCGCTCTTGGGTAAGCACCCAAGCTAATAGTATCACAAATATTAGCAGAGCTGCCAGTGTGGATTGATAACGTTTCATCTGGTCTTAGCCCCTCCTGCGTTGCCACCAGACTGTTGCACCAGCCAGCATTACCAGCGCCGGCAGAAGGCAAACTGCCATAATGGCGAGGTTGCGCTGGCGGTCGGAGATTGTGACCCGGTTGGGAGTGGTCTCTTTGGGAGGAATTGAGATGAGTTTTTCGTTTTCCACCAACCAGGCAATGCTCTTCAGAGCGAAGATCACTCCAACATCAATGCCTTGGCGTATTAGCGTGTCAGAGACTAAGATGGGAGTACCAACCACCACCACTCGCGTGCCGTTGCCACTGGGTGGGGGTGGCATGCCGGGTATGGGTGGCGAAGGTGGGGTGGCCTCGTCAACCAGCGCTGCCATCACCAGGGGACCGCCCTGCTCGCCGGGATCCCTCTTGGGTTGGCCCTTAAGAGTAGTTTCGAGCCAAGCTGCCGAAGATGATTCCAGCAAGGCAACTGGATGCGGGCCAGGTGGGGGTGGGCCCCCGGGATACTCCGGCGGTGTGCTTTCCAGTGTAAAGGCGCGTGTCACTGGCAGGATTACGGCGCCCAATCCCCGTGTAATCTCGTGTGAGGCTGGTACGTTGACTATCGGCACATTGACCTGCCCCCACAGACTCATCTGGGGGTCCATAACTATGCCATCAAGCGGGGTGATACCATACGAACTTAATATCTCCTTAAGACCGGGCGCAGGAGGAGCGCCGACAGCAGCAAACAGCTTGCCGCCCTGGTCAAGGTATCGCTTAATAGCCTGGACTTCCTTCTCATGGAGTGGCTTTTGGGGCCCGATTATAGCCAGCACCGCGCAGTCATCGGGGACCTGTGGTTCCTTCTGAGCCATCAATGAGAGGGTCTTCACTTCATACTGCTGGTTCTCCAGGTTGTCTTTTAGGGTTGTGACGCAATTGGGCTCGCCTCCCTCCAGCGGGCTCTCACCATGGCCTTGCAGGAAATAGGCCTTGGTCTTCTTCCCTTGGCTGACGGCCAGAATTGCCGAGGTGAGCTGCTCCTCGCTGCCGCCGTACACTTTCTCCTGGTGGTCGCCCGACTCTACCACAATTAAGCCGTCCGTTGCATCATATTCCTTTTGTTTGCTGAAATCTATCTTGGGGTCATATTGTTCCACTTTAATCTTTGGCGAAAGCATCTCGTATTCGCGCAGACGATCGGCGATTTCAAGCCAATTGCGATACGGGGACCTTTTATACTCCTCCGAGAAGAAAGCGATCAGTCTAACCTCCTGGTCAAGGTCCTGGGCCACTTTGCGGGTCTGCTCGGATAGCGAGAATTGCTGGGACTTGGTCATGTCTTTGCGAATATGATGCCGGGCGCCGATATAGTTAATTAACACCACGCTTCCCAATATTACCAGAATAAACGCTGCCGAATTGAGAATCAACTGGGCCTGACGGCCTCGGACGGCTGCTGCTACCTTGCTTATGTTAATCACTATCCAGAACAAGCCCAAGGCCACTCCTCCGATGCCTAACGCTAATGACGCCGTCGCGAAGTGCTTGGTAACTGCTGCCCACACCAAGCCAACGATGATCGCTAACAGCCCCAGCCAACCGCTGATGAGACCGGCTTTCTCCAACCCAGTCGGTTCAAACGTGGTACTCGCCTGGGGCCGGCTCGAACCTCTGCTGTTATTATTGTTGCTCTTGTTTGCCTTCTCGTTGGGCATATGTTGTCACCTGGTACTACCTAATGTATATGACTTTGTCATGGAGTATTCACTATGTTTTGTAAATAAGTCACTCGCCAGACCTAAATAGTGCGGCGGTTTTCAACCGCTCGCACGGCCAGAAACAGACCGACAAAGACAAGGCTGACAAAATAGATGATGTTCTTGGTGTCAATTATTCCCTTGCTGAAATCCTGGTAGTTCTCCAGCACGGATAGATGCTTGAAAACATCGCCTAGGTTGTGGCTGACTGCATATGAGAGCGTACCAACAAGCCAGAAGAACAACAGCATAAAGATCGCCAGGATGGCAGCCGCAATCTGGTTTGAGGTGAGAGAACTGGCAAGGATGCCCAGAGCAACAAAGGCTGCTCCTGCCAGCAATAGGCCCAGGTATCCGGTCAGGATCATCATCCAATCCACCTTTGCCACGGCGGCGAGTATCGCTGGGTAGATCAGGCTCATTATTATTACAGACGTAAATAGCCCCATAGCCCCCAGGAACTTGCCCACAACTACCTCCCAGTCGCGCACTGGCCGGGTCATAAGCAGTTCCATTGTTCTGCTGGCTCGCTCTTGAGCAATCAGCCCCATCGTTAATATAGGAACGATGAACAGGGCCAGGAATAGCATGCTACCGATGAGGTCGCGGATATTCTCGGTCTCCGCCTGGGGCATCAGTAAGAAGATTGCTGTGAAGATGTAGCCAATGATGCCTAAGTAGAAGACCGCCAGCACATAGGCCATCGGCGAAGTAAAGTAGGAGCGTAGTTCCTTGCCGGCTATGGTCAGGATATTTCTCATCTACGCAACACCTTTTTCTTCAGTAGTCAACTCGCGGAAAACGTCTTCCAGGGACATCTCCACTGGCCGCAGCTCCAGCAGACCCCAGCCCCTATCTACGATAAATTTACTGATATCAGCGCGTAGGTCTGATCCTACCTCGGTTTCAATATAGTAGCTACCAGTCTGCTCAGCGCTGCTTACCTCAACCACTTTGGGAATGTTCTTTATCTGACGAGCTACTGTGCCGTCGTCGTCGCGCACCGTTACCAGTAATGTCTCGGCTTGGCGAAGCTGCGCGGTAAGCGCTTGCGGACTGCCTTCAGCGACGATCTCACCTTTGTTGATGATAATTACCCGTTCGCAGGTCATCTGCGCCTCGGGCAAGATATGAGTGGACAGCAAGACCGTGTGGTCGCCCGCCAAGCTCTTAATTAAATTCCGCACCTCCACTATCTGATTGGGGTCCAGACCGACGGTCGGCTCATCAAGGATCAGTACAGGCGGGTTGTGCAGCATAGCCTGGGCCAGCCCTACGCGCTGGCGGAAGCCCATTGACAACGTGCCAATGATCGAGCTGGCTCGCTCACTTAACCCACAACGGTCGATTACATACTCCATCCGCTCGGCCAGCTCGGCTTTGCCCATCCCCTGGAGCCGGCCGCAGTAGTTCAGGTATTGATGTACGCGCATATCCGGATACAGAGCCACCGCCTCTGGCATATAACCGATGTTGCGGCGGGCTTGTAGCGACTGCTCGGTGAGATCAAAACCAGCTACGCGGGCAGTGCCGAAGGTGGGGGGCATATAGCCGGTCAGAATTCGCATAGTCGTTGTCTTGCCCGCGCCATTGGGTCCCAAGAATGCAACGATTTCGCCATCATTAACCTGGAAGGAGACGTCAACTATGGCAGGATGCTGGGCGTAATACTTAGTTAGTCCTTCCGCCTGAATCATAACGCGGTCCTCCGAAGCAATTGCAACTTGAAAATAGGACAGCAAAGCCCGACCTGCCCGCGAGGTCGTTAACTTGTATGTATCGTCAGGGGCAAAGCCGGTCTTGATGATGTGTTGATACTAAGGCAGCTCGGCCACCTATTTGTGAGCGAGTTTAAGCAAAAGGACATAGGTCGGTCAAGCATACTTTGCTTGTATATTTATAACGTAGACGCCTGGGTAAAATGTTCCGCGCACACGCACAAGAGGGCCAGCACCTGGCTGGTAACCCGCAGTTTATTGGGCTGTAGTCAATTCTATAAGCTGTGCCCACAGACTCGCTACTTGCTGGCGGGTCTCAGCGAGTTTCCCGTTTGTGGCAATCACGTAATCAGCTTTGACCTCCCCCAAGCCTAACTCGTCATGAAGCTTGACCCGTTTCTGCGCTTCCTCTTCGCTAATGCCGTCGCGTTGGTACAGACGGCGAATGCGGGTCTCCTGGCTGGCTGTAACCAGCAGCACCTTATCAACAATTTGGTCTAACCCCATTTGGTGAAGGATCGCTGCTTCAATAGCCACCACTGGTGGAGGAGCGTCCGAACGGCGATATTCGTCTGCTATCTCCCGCAATCGCGCCACCATTGGCGGATGCATGATTTGGTTCAAGCGCTGGCGAGCTTCAGAGTTAGCAAATATTAGCTCAGCCAGCTTCTTACGCTGTAGTTTGCCCTCAGGCGTGAAGTATTCCTCGCCGAAGGCAGCGCGTACCCGCTCAAGGATCGGTTGGCCAGGCTGGAGTAGCTCCCGTGAGACATCATCGGCCCGCAGCGTAGCTGCACCCAGTTCCTCAAGCATCTTAAGGACGGTAGATTTACCGGAGGCCAGCGGCCCGGCTACTCCCAATACTATCACTGCCGTTGCGCCCCTTGCCTCTGCGCTCAGGATGGTTCTTTTTGGTCAGCTGGTTCGGGCTGCTCGGGTTCTTCGGCTTTATCATGCTCGGTGTCGGCTTCTTCGTCGGCTGGCTCAAGCTCAGGCGGCTCGTTGGTGTCCTCATTGGAGTGCTCAGCATCAGCCAGTGACGCCTTGGTCTGGTTAAGCACTTCCCCGAATTGATCACCAAGCTTGACCGTTGGCGCTTGCTGACTCTTCATATACTCCTCGTACTCCCGGCGGTCGCGTTCAGCTTCTGCCTCTATCAGGCTCAGAGTCATCTTATGAGCAGTAGCATCCAGGTCCAGTAGCTTGACATTGACTTTCTGGCCCTTGCTGACTACTTCCTT
>JALGTS010000058.1 GCA_029821255.1 Candidatus Zipacnadia bacterium | reverse complement strand
CGATCAGTACCACCTGAAGGTCATCATACCACTCTATACTGGTACGGACGCCCCCAAAAGCCTGGCCGATTGCGCGAAGAAGGTTGAGCGCTTCGCTAACCACCCAGCCCTGCTGGCCTGGAAGCTGATAGATCTGCCCACTGTCCATCCTGACTGGCGAAAGCCGGCAATTGAGGCCTTTCTGTATCTCAAGCAGGCAGATCCGGATAAGCCGGTGCTGGGGGGCATCAGCAATCCCGTCCAGTACCGGCGCTGGGTGGATTTCCTGGATTGGTTGGAGGTGATCTGTTGCCCGAGGTCGGGCGGTGATTTACCTACCGTTACTCGGTTAACGGAGCAGGCCCAGCAGATGACGCATCGTGGGCAGATGGTTCATACTGTTTTACCGATCCCGGCTGGAAGGGACTTGCCGAACCAAACAGCCCTGACTCAGGGGCGAATGATGCTGTATCTGGCCTTGATTGCTGGAGCCAAGGGGATTGGCTGGTACGGGCCGGCATCCGCTACTGATGCAGGAGAGCTTCTGAGGCGGGTAAACATGGAAGCGATTCAACTTGGCAGGGTTCTGATTAGGGGACAGGCCGCTCACGTGATGTGCTCTGCTAAGGCTCTGCAGTTCCGTGCGGCAAAGCACAACGGGGCGATATTTATTATGGTTGCCAATACCGCCGAGCAGCGGATTGTTGCCCGCATGCAGTTGCCGGAGAGGGCCACTGCTGCTGGGTTGCTTTATGCGGATAAGCAGGCTGACGCCCCCTATACCCCGCTGCGGCTTTCTGGTGATGGCCGGGTAGTCAGCTTCGCTTTCTCTGGTGGCCAATGTGATACTATTGTGGCAACCCTGGCGGCAGATAATCCAGAATCTTGATTGCAGGCGGCAGGGCCGATATACTGGAGCAACTGGCTGCCCTTACTTGTCCTGAGTAGAGGTCACGATGGATATTATTCCCAAGGCGGCGGAAGCTGTAGTTGTCCTTTTTATGGGGCTGACGATGGGCTATCTGGCTCGTCGCCGAGGGTGGCTGCCGGGAACTGCCAGCAGACCGCTGACCTGTTGGCTGCTGGCTCACCTCAATCCGATCGTCATCGTCCTGGCACTATGGAGCCTGCCTGTGGACGATTGGAAGGCAGCGGCACTGCCTCTGATTTATGTGGCTCAGACTATGCTGCTATGGGTTGCTGCTGTCGCTGCGGCTGAAGTTCTGGGGCTCAGCAGCCGCAAGAAGGCCAGCCTGATCCCTCCGGCGATGTTCAGTAATCAGGGCTTCACCTACGGTTCGTTCGTCTGCTATGTCGCTATGGGGCCTGAAGGCTTGGCTTTGGCCACACTGTATGTATTGCCGTTCTCTGCGCTGTTGTACACTGTGGGTTTCATCGCGCCGAGTCGGTACGTCCCTGGCTCCAGCGAATCGCTTGTTGGTCAACTGCAAGAGACATTGACACACAACTATCGGCGCAACCCTGTGTTGGCGGTGTTGATGGGGTTAACTCTGGCCTTGTGGCAAGTTCCTCAGCCGGAGTTTGTCAGGCCTGTGTTAGATGTTTTGATACCGTTATCGGCCTTAGGTCTACTATTTGCCATCGGACTGACCATCCGCCTGAGTACGATCAAGGACTACTGGGATAGCGTGGTAGCAGTCCATCTGCTTAAGTACGTGGTTGCTCCTGCCCTGGGGCTCGGCCTGGCTACGCTGTTTGGTTTCTGGGCTCAGCCTGATCACACTTTCCTAAAAGTAGTCATCGTGGAAAGCGCCACTCCTTCGGCGATAATGTCGCTTGCCGTCGTGCAGGCGCTGGGGCTGGAATCCGATCTCGCCAATGCCTGCTGGCTGACCACTAATCTGGTAGCTATTCCGCTGGCGGGTGTGCTGGTTTGGTTGACCAGCCTATTGTAGGCAGAAAAACACCTTGGCTGCGGTGAAACTATACCAGTACCTTGCCGTTCCCCCGAAGACAACTGAAGCGAAGGGACTTGGCAATGAGTATTCGGACGGGCTTGTCACCACGAGCGGTGGTAATCGGTTTATTGTTTTCGATCGCTGTCTGCTTTGTGGTGGTCTGGGCCGAACTGATAATTACGCAGATTCAGATTGCAATTCTGCAGTTTGCTCCGGCTGCAATTGGCTTCCTTCTGGTTGTAGTCATTATCAACGCTGTTCTGCGCAGCATTAGCGCGCGTGTGCAGCTATCTTCCCAAGAAATAATAGTCATTTACGTGATGGTGTTAGTAGCGGCCCTCCTGACGTCGCGGGGGTTGCTGGAGAAGCTGGTGCCAGCGCTGGTGGCGTACAATTATTACGCTACCCCTGCCAACAACTGGACTAAGATGTTTTTTCCCAACACCCCGCAGTGGGCCGTGCCCTTTGATGTTGATGGTGGCGCCGAGCAGTATGTTGCTACAGCCTTCTATGAAGGACTGCACCCTGGGGCAGCAGTGCCTTGGGCTCAGTGGGCTATGCCGCTTATGGCCTGGGCCATTGTGAGCCTGTGCATGCTGTTTTGTTTTGCCTGCCTGGCGGCAATTTTGCGCAAGCAGTGGGTGGACAATGAAAAGCTGACCTTCCCTCTTACGCAGCTGCCGCTGGCCTTAGCCTGTGATAAAAAGGGTGCTGCCTCTTTCTTTCGCAACAAGCTGATGTGGATCGGTTTTACCATTCCCACATTCATATTCATCCTCAACGGGTTGCATGCCATAAACCCGAGTATACCGCAAATACCGCTCAGCCGGTCGTTGAGTGCCGCATTCAGTAGCTTAGGGCCAGCATGGCAAGCTATGGGTGGTGCGGTAGCCTTCGGTTCGCTGGCTGCCATCGGCTTCGCTTATTTCCTGCCTTCGGAACTGCTCTTTTCTCTGTGGTTTTTCTTCTGGTTTGCCCGAATAGAAAATGTTGTGATAGCTGCTATGGGGCTGGGCACCGAGAGGATGCCTCTGTATCCGACTTCCCTGCTGAACGGGTATCAGTTTATAGGCGCCTACCTGGTGGTGGTCGCGTATATCACCAAGTCGGCCTGGCCCCACCTGCGCGCCTTCGCCCGGCAAGCGCTTAGTTCGCAATCCGAAGCCGGCCAGGAACGGGAATTTCTCCCGCCGCGTGTGGCTCTCTACGGTCTGGCTGTTGCCAGCGGAATCTGTATCTACTGGTTTATGCAGTTGGGAATGAGTCCGTTAGTTGCTATTCTTGAGTTGGTCATCTATCTTTTCGTTGTGGTCCCGGTTATGGCCCGTAGCGTGTCGGAGGCGGGAATGCTGATGACTGAGACATCTTTTCGCCCCGTGGATCTGGTCGGATTGTTCTCCACCCAGGCCAGTCTGGGAGCTCGCAGTCTGACCAGTCTTGCGCTGGTGGATGCAGTTTTTACTCGCGATTTGCGCGGCAACTTGCTCAGTACATTCCTGGACAGTCTTAAGATGTCTGACATTGTCAGGCTTGACCGACGGGCTCTGGCCTATGCTATTGGCGTGGCGGTCATGGTAGCCTTGATAGTTGGCGGCTATCTGCATATCGTCACCCCCTATCGCAGGGGGGCAATCACACTGTACAGCTATGTCTATCGGGGCAATCCGCTGTGGGGCTTCGAGCATTTCGGGTCGGTCCTACAAGGACAGAGTCAGTTCGACCCACGGTTGCCAGCTTATTTCGCGTCAGGTGTAATGATTGCTGCGGTCCTCAGTATCCTGCGGGTTCGGTATGTATGGTGGCCGTTGATGCCCTTGGCCTGGGCGCTTGCCGGGTCGTGGAGTATGTACGTGTTTTGGTTTCCCTTTCTGGCTGCGTGGGCGATCAAAAGTGTCGTGGTCCGCTATGGGGGATGGACTATCTACACACGCCTGCAGCCCTTCTTCCTGGGCCTGATTCTCGGTGAGTTCTCTCAGGCGGTAATATGGGCGACTCTCGGAGGCATCTGGCGACTGCCGGCACCATTTTTCCCCTGGCCTTGATAGGTATTGTACAGCGGGTAATGAAATGTTATTATGATAAGGATCATGGTTGACGGGGACTCTCAACATCGGGACAACGACGACGTTATTGAGATATCCGCAGAGGATTTAGCGCCACAACCCTCCGATGCGGCTCAGGCTCCTGGGGACGAGGATATATTAGTCATTGACCGTGAGGATCTGGCTGAGATTAGGGAGGAGCCTCAGGAGAGGCCTGCCCTCTATCCGGCAGTAACAGAGAGCGATCGTAGTCGTCCAACTGCCAAGAAGCCTGCCGTACCTGGATTGCTCGGCTCGGCTGTCTTACTGATGGCTATCGCGGGAATGACCGGCGGCTTTCTGGCTTGGGCGGTAATGGAGCCGTTTATCACCGATGAGGCGACCAGGGTTGAGTTGATCGCTGCCCTGGTGGAAATGGCGGGCTTCGGCGCGGTGTTAGGCGGGATGATCGGCCTGGCTTTGGGTAGTTTGGAGGGCATTGTGACAGGTGTGTGGGAGAAGGCGATGATTGGTGGTGGTCTGGGATTGGTTATTGGCGGTGGCGGCGGTGCAGTTGGTGGAGTAGCGGGGCAAATAGCCTATGGGGCATTCGGTGGCGGAGAGGGTGTAGGAAGCTTTTCGGCAATTATCCTACAAATAGCGGTACGCGCTTTTGCTTGGGCTCTGGTGGGCCTGTTTATCGGTTTGGGTCAAGGCGCGATGATGCGGGCTTCTCAGAAAATAATCAATGGCCTGATTGGTGGTGCGATAGGAGGTTTCGTGGGGGGATTGCTGTTTGACCCGATATCACTAATCTTTGGTGGAATTCTGGCTGGTTTGACTGGAGAAGTAAGCGGCTGGCTCAGCCGGCTGGTGGGGATGTCTGTGCTCGGCCTGTCTACGGGTGCGGCCATTGGCATGGTCGAGGAGGTTCGCAAAGAGGCCTGGCTGACTATCGTTGCCGGTCCGCTTAAGGGCAAGCAATTTATCATTTATCGGTCATCAACTATAATTGGCAGCAGTCCGAAAGCGGACATATCTCTGGTCAAAGACCCCCAGGTAGCCGCTGAGCATGCGCGGATTGATTGTGAGGGTAACCGTTGTGTGCTGGTAGATCTGGGAGTGGGCCGGACGGCGGTCAATGACCGATTGGTTACTCGCCAACAGCTTCGTGACGGTGACTATGTGACCATTGGGCAGACCGTCCTGCGCTACGAAACGCGGGCGATCGAGCAGCTACTGAGGTAGGCTGCCGGGGCTTAGTGGTTGACGGGCTTCTCCGCAAGGTAGAGTACCTGGCGTTGATAGCCGGCGAAGGGAGTAGCCTCATAATCACCGTAGATTGCCACCTTCCGCAGACCTGCTTGGGCCATCATCTTGTCCAACTCGGCAATTCCGTACAGGCGAATCGAGGCCCGGTGTACCACCGGTCCGTTCTGCGACAGAGACCATTCGCTGATAAGGCGATGAGCGGCCCGGTCATAGCGGCAGTGCAGGATAAACCGCTGCCCATCGGATGTTTCCATCGGCAGGTAGTACGGAGCAAACATAATTTGGTATGGGCGATTGCGCGTCTCCAGCAGGAACTTGCCTCCGGGCCGCAGTACCCGTGCGCTTTCGGTCAGGATGCGCTGGTTCTCCGCTTCTGATTGGCAGTACCCAAAGCTGTTGAACAGGTTAATGACCACATCCAGCGAATCGTCGGCAAATGGTAAGCGACGGGCGTCAGCCCGCAGAATCACCGCCTCTACGCCAGCCTTGTCCAACCGGCGGCGAGCTTGTGCCAACATCATCGGAGCTATGTCAACACCGAAGACAATGTGACCCCGCTGTGCCAAGGGGAGTAGGTGCCGACCGTATCCACAGCAGATGTCGGCGATTCGCTGTTGGCCGTTTAGCTTCAGTATATTAATAAGGCCAGCCAGTTCCTGTTCGGTCTCGTCGGCATCCGGGAATCGGGCGAGGTCCAACGAGTGATGATGATCGAAGAAATCTTCCCACCAACTCGCTCCAGCAGTCATCAGTCGTTCAGCAGGCTTTCCAGCTCAATAAACTCTTTTGGTTCTGCGTCATCTGTTGCGGAGGACTTGGGCCTGGGGCGAATGGCGCTGGCGGCAGCTAAAATAGTAGCTGCCTGCACTGCCAGCATTGCTACTAAATCCTGATCCTCAACGCTGAAAGGCTTGTTCAGCTCGTCAAACAGAGCGATAAGGCCGACTACCTCGTCGGCTGCAATCAGCGGCTGGGCCAGCACTCGGCGCATTCCCTGGTATACCAGGAGATCATCGGCCAGTTGTGGGTCGCTAAGCAGATCGTTAATGACCTGACGCTGGCCAGAGGCGGCTGCTTGGCCTACCACGCCCGAGCCCAAGCGAATGCTGTGCTCACACAACTCGTGGATAGCTTCTCCGATACAAGCGATAGGGGATAGTTCGGAGATGCTGGGATCTTTGCGAAAGATTACACCCGCTCCGGCCCCCGTCAGGTCGGCTGCTGCCGCCAGCAGGTGGTGCATAATGGCCTGGGGGCTGTGTAGCTTGTACAAGTTCTGGCCGAGCGCTATCAGTGTCTCCAGCCGCCCTTGCAACTCGTGGACACGCTCTTGAAGTGTGGCTTGGGCCTGGCGCATCCTGCGGTTAGTCTCATCCAGCTCAGCAAGCATCCGTTGATTTTTGCTTAACAAATCTCTGCCTGATAGGCCTCGCTGGAGAGTGTCTACGAGCTCCTGGGGGTCAATCGGCTTGCGCAGATAGTCAAAGGCGCCATAGCGTACTGCTTCAATGGCTGAGTCCAAGGATGCATAGCCGGTGAGGATGACGATCACAGGAGGAGGATCCATCCGCCGGGCGGCCGCTACTACCGCCATACCACCAACTCCCGGTAATACCAGGTCGATTATGGCGGCATCGAACCGGCCTCTGTTAAGCTTGGTGAGAGCCTCTTCCCCAGTGGCTGCGGTAGTCACCTGGTGGCCTTTTTTCGTCAAGACCTTCTTGTAGAGAGCAAGGAGGGACGGATCATCGTCAACCAATAGTGTTGTTGGGTGGCTATTGGCCATAGGCTGCATCTCCACAAAGCTGAGTTGCACCGCTTGCTGAGTAGGTTTTCATATTGCTACCATAATCAGACTGTTTCAGGTGTACGCGGTAGGCTTGATCACGAAATCCACCAAATCACCTTTTGCCGACTGCCAGTGGGCAGAGACA
>JALGTS010000363.1 GCA_029821255.1 Candidatus Zipacnadia bacterium | reverse complement strand
ATATCCATATCCACCACATAGATATTACCCACCCCCAGCAGGGCCAGTTGCTTGAGGATTTCGTTGCCCAGCGCCCCGGCGCCCACCACCATCACCCGCGCATCAAACAGCCGCCGTTGATCCCACCAGGGAATCAGCTCCAGCCGATGATATCGCCCCTCTTCCAAATCAATGTCGAGAACTTGCTCGTTGCTCATCTGCCTTTAGTCGTCAACTCACCCTGCCGTTATCTCCGGCTGGAGGCGCAGGACATCACCGTCTTTTACGCCGGCGTCGGCCAGCGTCTGCTCGTCGGTGAGCTGCTTGCCGGAAGCCTTATGATGGAACTTGTAGCTCATCGGCTGGCCATCGGGGCCGGTGGACGGCAGCTTCATCATCTCAATCAGCTTGGCGATTATTCGCCGCACCGGCGCGTCATCCGGCAGGCTGGCCTTCTGCTCCTTGGAGCCGGTGGCATCCAGTACCGTCACGGTCACTTTGCCCATTCTACGAACCTCCCTCGTCAAATTACGTTATCATAATCGTGCGAAAAGAATGTCATTGCTGGCAAGGCCGATTTGTCGTTGCTCTTCACTATCCACTATCCACTAACCACTGTCGTGCAGGGTAATATCAATATCAGACAGGTCTTCGTCTTCGCTGGCTGGAGCCAGACTGATCTCTGGCTCGGCAGGGCGGCGGTGTACCCGACGAGTCACCAGCAGCGACACGAGCAGAGAAACAACCAAGGCCACACCAAAAGGAATACCCACCAGCAGCAGCCACGGAGGGCTAACTTGCTTGACTGGCGGTGATAGTGGCTTTGCGGGCGATGCAGCTGGCTTTTTGGCGGCAGCAGGCTCTTGCTGACCCAGTGGTAGATTGAGCAGCACCCCGGCATCCTGTAAGAAAGCAATGGCCTGGTCACTGGGCACCGCGAAGCCCACATTCTGCGCTTCCTTGACTACCGCTGTGGCCACACCTACCACGCGCCCCTTCTCGTCAATGCCCTCGTTGAGGGCAGCGTCAATTTGCAGATAGCGCTTGCCCTTCACTTCCCGCTCCAGCGCGCTGACAATTCCTTCAGTAACCGACCCTTCCAGGCCCAGGGGCGCGCCCAGCGCGGCTACGCGGGCACCCTGCTTTAGCTTGCTGCTGGCGGCAAAGTGAACCGCCGGCAGGTTTTTCATATCCAGCTTGACCAGCGCCAGATCGAGCGCTTTATCTGTTTTCGTCACCTTCGCGTCCAGCTCTTCATCGTTAGCCAGTACCGCGGTGACGTGAGAGCTGTCCCCTACCAGATGAGCACTGGTCAAGGCATATCCGTCGGGGCTAACAATAAAGCCGGCTCCAACCCGCTCGCCGCTCCTGATAGTGAGCACGCTTTCTTTGGCCACCTCGATAGCCCCACTCATATCTTGCGCCGACGCGATAAACAGGCTTGCACCGACCAAAATGATAACAGCTACCCAGCAATACCTCCCGCTCATAGCAGCCCCCTTCTTGTCTTCAAGTGCAGTTTAAGTTATCTGCAGCTATCCTATACTATTATTGTATTAGGATACATTCTTTTTCCTACCTACGTCAATACACCACCGCACCGCAGCCCAGGTTGACTGTGGGCATCAGTCATCGTACTATCTGTATGACCAGAAGCTACTGTCTAACTAGCACGCGGGGATTACTCGCATATATGAAGCCGGTCTTTGAGGTCAGGAAGCTTACTGGCAACAAAAGGCGATGAAACCAATGACCAAAGTGCAGCTCAGTCAGGCTGTTGATGCGTTGATTGACAATATCGAGACGGTGATCATCGGTAAGACGGAGGCAGTTGAATTAGCGGTGGCGACACTGCTTGCGGGCGGGCATATGCTGATTGAAGATGTCCCTGGCGTCGGCAAGACGATGCTGGCGCGCTCGCTTGCCAAGTCACTGGACTGCAGTTTCAAGCGCATTCAGTTCACTCCCGATCTGTTGCCGGCAGACATAACTGGCGTGTCGGTCTTCGACCGCGCTGCTGAGTCGTTCAAGTTCCGGCCTGGCCCTATTTTTGCCAATATTGTCCTGGCTGATGAGATCAACCGCGCCACTCCCAAATCGCAGGCGGCACTACTGGAATGTATGGAGGAATTCCAGGTGACTGCAGACGGGATAACTCATCAGCTCCCCGACCCCTTCTTTGTAATGGCTACCGAAAACCTGGTTGAGTACGAAGGTACCTACCGGCTCCCTGAGGCCCAG
>JALGTS010000057.1 GCA_029821255.1 Candidatus Zipacnadia bacterium | reverse complement strand
CCGTGCAGTCCAGAAATGGCAGGATATAAGAGACGCCAGCGCTGTTCACCCAGATAGCCAGCGGGCCCAGCTTCTGCTCCACCTGGTCAGCGGCCTGCTTCACATCATTGCAATCAGTCACATCGCA
The DNA here is from genome assembly GCA_029821255.1 of Candidatus Zipacnadia bacterium. Taxonomy (GTDB): domain Bacteria; phylum Armatimonadota; class Zipacnadia; order Zipacnadales; family Zipacnadaceae; genus JALGTD01. Next base: position 7,101 of record JALGTS010000057.1, on the reverse strand, counting down.
AGCCACAGCTACAGCCTGACCGGCACTGTGCTGAATTGCCTCTGCGACCTGCCTTGCGGCTTCCTGCTCAATATCCACCACGGCCACCGCCGCACCCTGTTGGGCGAAAGCCCAACAGATCTCCGCACCAATTCCGCCGCCTCCTCCCGTGACAACCGCAACCCGGCCTTCAAGTTTGCCACTCATATACCTCTCATCGCTCCCAACATCCCGCAATCCCCCAGTTCAGGGAACAGAGTTCCCTTCAGCACCAGGGAAAACCAGCACCTTCAGGGACTGTTTTTTCTTCATCAACTCAAACCCCTCGTGGATATTCTCCAGCGAGACTCGATGAGTGACGATCTTCGCATAGTCAATCTTACCGTCAGCCAACAGTTCAACAGCCCTCCGGACGTGCTCAGGCCGCGAATCGGAGGCCCCACATACGCGCAGCTCTCCGTAATGGATCACGCGGCTGTTGAAGGTGATATCTGACGCTCCGATGGGCAAACTGGCGAACAGACTCACTGCACCGCCTTTGCGAACGTACCCAATGGCGGATTCCTGAGCCGGGCGAGTGGGGGCAGCCACTACCACCACGTCCACACCTAAGCCATCAGTGGCTTGCGCGACGACCTCGCCAACATCCTCACTAGCGGCATTAATAACCAGAACATCTTCCAGATCTCGCAGCATCGACAGCCGTGGCTCCGAGCGCTGCGAGATCATTACCTGGCGGGCGCCGAAGGCCTTAGCCAACTCGGCATGAATCGCTCCCAGCGGTCCACCACCGATTACTAACACACTATCGCCTTCGGAGACGCCTACGATCTGCTGGGCATTGATCGCGCAACCCATCGGCTCAGAGAGGGCGGCAGCCCCGTCGGGAACCTCTGGTGGGACCTTGACAACATTGCCCCCAACCACCGCCTGCGGCGGTATTGCCATAAACTCGGCAAGGGCACCATTAACCCCCAAACCGATGGGCAGGGCCTCAGGACACAAGTTATGCAGGCCCCGACCGCAATAAGGACAGCTCGCCCTCCCACAGCCTACTGTCGTTGCCATCGTAACTCGCTCGCCTACAGCGAATCCGACAACCCGCTCACCGGCGTGCACGATATGCCCAACCATCTCGTGGCCGATGATTCTCCCCGACTTAGCCCGGTGATGCCCAATGGTGGCCAGCTTGACGTCGGTACCACATATCGCGCAGCAATGCACCTGCACGACGAGGTTGTCCTCGCTCGCAACTGGCTCAGGCCGATCCTCTACGCGGATGTCTCCTGGCCCATAGTAGACCGCGGCTTCCATTGTACACAGCTCCTGTAAAAAGCCTTTATCAGGCTTTCGGGTTTGTTTGCTGAACGGCTCTGGCCTGAATTACAACTGATTCGCGCCGCTCCTTGCTTTTTCCTTTCCAGACGGAGAGTGTGATTCCTTCCCCGTCGTAAGCCCAAATTGATGTCCACTACATCCTCCCTCATTGGCTACCGGAGTAGCAAAGACACGGCCAAGTCATCATAGGTAGAGCTACTACCTCCAAAGTATGTAATCGTGCCGCAAAGAGCCTCAAATTCCCGCTCTTTAATCACAGTGATACGGTTCATATCAGCAGCCAGGCCACACAGCTCTTATTAAGATAGTTGTCCACGTGCACAGGGTAACCAGCTCGCGAATGGATTGCGGATCGGTGACAAGAATGTGTGGATCAACATCAGTGCAGAACTGGCCGGTATTCTGATGAATGACTACGAAGGCCACGCCTACTTGCCGTCACCAGCGGACTGACAATCTATCCCCAGCACCAACCTGAGTTGCCCTCAAGCATAATCCAGCCGAAGCCGCTGGCTGTCAGCTTAGTTGACATAGCAGCAAGTACAGATCAATCTCCTGGTCACCGACAACAAGCTGCCCGGGCAGTTCGGCCTGCTGGGCGAACCCTGCCTGCTCCAGCAGTGACATTCGGCCGGAATCGCAGGCAGCCACCCATGCCAGCAGCCGCTTGACATGCCTCTGGCGGGCGCGATTCCTGACTTCATCCAGCAGTAACGGCGCCTCGCTGATGTGTTCAGGGGCCACAAAGATTTCTAATTCTGCCGTCTCCGCTTGCGCTTGGTTGTCCAGGGGGGTGATGCTGGCGGTTCCCAGTATACCGCCCCCAGGGGTTTCCAGCACCAACAGGCAGGCTCCTGGCTGCGTTGATCTGAGCATCAGCGCAATAAAGATTGAATTGCACCGCTGCAACGGCAACTCCGGGTGAGAGTAGATGCCCTCCCGGTAGTCTTTGATAAGCCAGGGATGCGGCCGAGTAAAAAGCGCTGTTGCTCGCGCCAGATCGCCCCAGTGGGCTGAACGGACCTGTTTTCTGTCAGCCGAGCCAAACAGCCACTCATCCAGTTGTTGGGCGGATATACCCGGGCTAACCCGGCGCATCACATTTCCGTTATAAGCGACAAATCCAGCTTGTTCATAGATCCGCCGAGCACCGGGATTACCCGTTGCCAGATACAGTGCCCTGCCACCCGCCTGCTCGAAATCAGCGCAGGCCCGCGCAACCAAGGCCGAGGCGAGACCCTGCCGCCGCAGCTTCGGGACAGTGTAGACACTACCGATGCTTCCGATGCCGAGGTGTCGCCTATCTGTGCCCAGCCAAGTTGTGCCGACAACTTCGTCACCAAGGACCGCAATGTAGTAGTAGTCGCGGCTCTGATCGGCTATCTGGCCAGATAGCGCCTTGGTTAGATGAACTTGTTCGCCGTAAGAGATCCAGGGGGCTTCTGGATTGAGCAGCGTCTCTCGAATACGCACTCGTAACTCGTATGGCGGCGGGTCGTCTCCGCTGTATACAAACAGCTCCACCTCACGGCCGTCCTTGATTGTGATTGACTCAATCTCACGATCAGGCGGTACCTTTTTCGCAGTCACTGCTCTCTCCTTTGCTCAGTACCGTGGTCTTGTAGCAAGCTTCGCATTCGCCAGTCTGTGGCCCGATTCCTTGTTGAGGGCCATAACTCTATGCCTACCGCTGCTGGTTGTCACTATGCCATGGTTGTGGTATACTCCATAGCAGTTGCTGACGCATCGGTAGAGGTCCAGCGCAGCCGAGGTAGTTGCCCAAGGTTCCCGTCTATTGCAAGGGCCTGAGACATAGTCTACTGCCGGCAAAACCTGCACTGCACTCAGGGAGAACGCTCAGTGAGCGGTCGCTATGTGCGTCTTTCCATCATCATCCCTATCTACAACGAGGAGAGCACCATCGGGCAGGTGCTCGACGAAATTGCTCAGGTCGACATTGGGAACCTGAGCAAGGAAATAATCGCAATAGATGACGGCTCGACTGATCGTTCGGCGGAGATCGTACGACAATTCGCCGAGCAATCGCTGCTTGATGTCAATCTCATCACTTCACCACAGAACCGTGGCAAGGGAGCGGCAATCCGCCTTGGCCTCGCACATGCTACTGGCGATATCGTGCTGATTCAGGACGCTGACATTGAGTACGACCCCCAGGATTATCCTAAACTGCTGGCCCCCATACTCTCTGGCCAGGCCCAGGTTGTCTACGGAACCAGGTTCCACCGGAAGATTAAAGGGATGGCCCTGCCCAATCGCCTCGCTAACTGGATTCTGCCCCGGCTGGCCAATTTGTTGTACGGCACTCACCTGACCGACGAGGCTACCGCCTACAAGGTCTTTGACGCCGAGCTGATTAAATCGATAGATCTGCAGTGTGTCAGATTTGAATTCTGCCCAGAAGTTACTGCCAAAGTTGCCCGCGCTGGCTATACAATTTATGAGGTTCCCATCAACTATCAGCCCCGCAACTCCCAGAGCGGCAAAAAGATTCGCTGGACCGACGGAGTAATCGCCATCTGGACGCTGATCAAGTATCGATTCACACACTGACCTTGGCAAGCCCATCGTGCGACATCCAAGAAGGAGAATGCATCAGGCTGCCGAACAGTCTACCAGGCCGTGCACAACATGCCAGGATCAATATGTTGTCAAAGGAGGATTAGGTATGAACAGATTCAAGCTGGTTTTAGTTGTCGTCGTAGCTGTCTTCGTCGCTTCCACCACGTCAGCGCTGGCAATCAACGTGGTAGTCAATGGGCAGCAGTTACCCGCCCAGCCGCCTGCCGTAGAGATCAGCGGGCGTGTGCTGTTGCCAATGCGGACTGTCTTTGAGGCGTTGCATGCCACTGTTGACTGGGACAGCGCCACACAGACAGCCACCGCCGTACGCGAAGGCACAACGGTAGTATTAACCATTGGTAAGCAAGTAGGCTTTGTGGACGGAGAGCCTGTATCCTTAGATGTCCCCGCCCGACTGATTGCCGGTCATACCTATGTGCCGGTGCGCTTCCCCGCTGAGGCCTTCGGGGCTGATGTGGGCTGGAATCAGGCCACCCAGACAGTGAGCATCTCGCTGGCCGTCCCTCCAGGCGCGACAACTCCAACCAGCACCCAGGGCGTGCACGTCGGCGCTCCCATTGTCTATTCGCCGCGCAACGGCGACCGCCTGGGCACACGCACCGAGTTCAGCATCAAAGCGACTCCTGGTGTGCTGCAGACAATCTGGACCGTGGTCAAGCGCGCCGACACCGGAGAAGTACTCCGCAAGGTGCCTGGGATTCGCCATCTGCCTAAGGCTGATGGTACCTACCAAGGGGCAATTGCTACGCCCCGTGTAGCCCTGGGTGACCGCAGTGTACCGCTGCGCTATGAAATCCATTTCCGCAACGGCCCTAATGCAGGCGACCCGGAAACAGTAGTAACCTGTTATCCGGAAGGCTGATCCAGGCAGGCGATCTACCCGCCGGTAAGCTAAATAGATGCATAAGCAACAGTCTGCATAACTAACCAAGTTGGCATCCTGCTACTTAAGTAACAGCTCTTGCAGGTGCCCAAGTTGGTACCGTGAGCTCAAATCACCACCCATAGAGGAGAGAAGTAACAAATGGCAATTGAAGAGATCCCTGCAGACAGATTAGATGCTGAGCAGTTCATAGCCACCCAACTGGAAGCGATTTCGGCCACCGTAGGGGACTCGATTGCCATCAATGCACTCTCGGGTGGAGTTGATTCTGCGACTGTTACTATGCTTGGGCACAGGGCACTTGGTGATCGACTCAAGACCTATTTCATTGACAATGCTCTGATGCGCCAGGACGAGCCGCAGCAGATTGTGGCGCTGTTCGCTGAGCTGGGCGTCAATGTCGAACTAATTGATGCTCAGGACGAGTTCCTCAATGCACTTGCCGGCATCACTGACCCTGAAGAGAAGCGCGAAGCGGTCACACGAACCTTCTACCATGACGTCTTTGGCCGCCTGGTCAGAGAAAGCGGTGCCAAGTACCTGCTGCAAGGCACTATCCTCACCGATGTAGATGAAACTGTAGCGGGGATCAAACGCCAGCACAATGTCTTTCAGCAGTTGGGCATCGACCCCCAGCAGGCCTTTGGTTACCAAATCATTGAACCGCTCATCCAACTGCGCAAAGACGGCGTCAGGAAGGTGGCGCAGGCCCTGGGGCTTCCTGAATCTATCTATAACCGAATGCCCTTCCCAGGGCCAGCGCTGGCGGCGCGGATAATCGGGGATGTTACTCGCGAGCGATTAGCCACAGTTAGGCAGGCCACTGCCATCACCGAGGAGGAACTGGCTGACGTTGATGCATTCCAGTATATGGCAATATTGCACGAGGATCGCGTTACCGGAATGCGGGAGGGCCGCCGCGAATTTGGCCAGCAGATTGAGATCCGCTGCTGGAATAGCATAGATGCACGGACGGCTACTCCCACTCACCTTAGCTGGGACACCTTGGAGAAGCTGAGCCACCGGATCGTGACAGAGGTCCCGGGCGTGGTCAGCGTCACCTACAACATCACCACTAAGCCGCCTTCGACGATGGAAGTGGTGTAACTTGAGGTCCGTTCACTCCATGAGGTGCTAACTTTATGCCTCACAACATTCGTATCCAGCAGTTCCATATACAGCCATAGCTCATCTGTCAGTGTCAGTGCTCAGCACATGCAAGGCCAGCAGAATATATTCGGTACGCTGCTGTCTTGTCTGGCTGAGCATCCGCCGACATTCATCAAGCACCACCGATGCAGTTGCCCCGAAGCCTTCGATTGGCAACTGGTAGAGTAACTGGACTAACAGCTCACGGCCTCTATCAAGATCTTCAAGGCCGAACGCTTCTGCACACTCCTCTATGGTGCGTAATGACTCCGCGGGAATCCAGTCTCGCTTTGTCAGGTTTTTATGCACCATCAGCAGGGCTGCGGCAGCAGCGGTGCCCGGGTCCGCCCGGAACTGTCGCCACAACCGGATAAAGGCGCGCTCTTCTCCGACCATCCGCGCTACCGCCAGAGCTGCCTCCCGCCGGAGCATCTCACTATCAAGCCCCCGCAGGTAGGAGAGTACATCATCCATTGCCGGGGTAGCCTGCAGTGCCCCCAGTGCCGACGCATATGCTACCCGTAGACTCTCGTGCTCTTCGGTCCGCAGCCGCCTGTGCAGCAATGGGATAGACTCCCGATCGCCCAGAGTTGCTAGCGCTCGTGCGCCACTTGCACGCAGTAGGGGATACGGTGATTCCAGAGCCTTACGCAATGCCCCTACAGCACGCACATCGCCTATGCGCCCCAGTGCCCAACTTGCGGCAATGCCCAATTCCGGCTCCTGACCCTCCAATACCTCAATGAGCGCATCAGTTAGTCTATTATGCGGGCGGGTGCGAGCCGCGGATACGATCGCCTCATAGCACACATTGAAGCTAGGATCGTGCAGTGCCTCAACCAACTCATCAATTGTCAGAGGACTGCGGGCCAGACCCATGCGCTCGGTGACTGTAACCCGCGCCGACTCGTCGCGAGCTAACTGATATCGTACCAATGAGCCCATTGCCCGCAGCGGGCTGCCCTGCAAGAACAGCCGGGCAAGTTCGGTCGCGGAGACCTGAGTATCTGCGCGTACGCGGCTCAGTAGTAAAATAGCGCCCCCCGCAAATAACACGCTGATCAGTAGCAGTGGCGTATAGGCATCAATCGGCAGGATATTGATACGGCCGGATATGCCCCGGAAATAATCCAGACCCCAGCCTGCTATCA
>JALGTS010000056.1 GCA_029821255.1 Candidatus Zipacnadia bacterium | reverse complement strand
CTACTGCTCGGATATGACCCGGACAGTGGTTATTGGTGAACCTACTGCGAAGTTCGTCGAGGTCTATCAGACGGTGCGTCGGGCCCAGCAGGCAGCAATGGCAGCAATCGCCCCCGGTGTGCAGGCCAGGGAGGTAGACGCCCAGGCTCGCGAGGTGATTGATAACAGCCCCTATAAAGGTAGCTTTGGGCACAGCTTAGGCCACGGGGTTGGCCTGGAAGTCCACGAAAAGCCCAAGATAGGCCAGAAATCCGAAGAAGTTCTGGAGGTGGGGCAGGTGGTGACAAATGAACCTGGTGTTTACCTACCAGGGTGGGGAGGAGTTCGCCTGGAAGAATTGGTGCTGGTCACCGAACAAGGTGCCGAGCCACTGACGCAGGCGCCGTATTTAGAGTTGTGAACATTGGTAGCGCCGAGGCTACTGCATCTGAAACCGGTAGCCCACGCCCCAAACTGTGCCGATTCGCCAGGGCACATCAAAGCTTTCCTCCAGCTTGCTGCGCAGCCGCTTAATGTGGGTATCTACCGTGCGCAGGTCCCCTCTGGCTGATTCGTAGCCCCAAACTTGCTCAATGATCTCTTGACGGCTAAATACGGTACCGGGTTTGGAGGCCAGGAAGTAGAGCAGATCAAACTCCTTAGGAGTTAAGTGAACCTGTTCTCCATTGACCTCTACTCTGTGACCCGGCAGGTCAATTTCCAGACCGGGGAAGCGGAGATGCTGTTCATGAGCAGCGGTACGTTCGCTGATAACTACGCGCCGCAGCAGCGCCCGGACCCGTGCGACAAACTCACGAATGCTGAATGGTTTGGTGATGTAGTCGTCGGCGCCCACCTCCAGCCCCACCACCATATCCAGCTCGTCGTCTTTGGCAGTTAACATTATCACAGGCAGATCATAGTTAGCCCGGACCTGCCGGCATACCTCCAGGCCATCTATCCCCGGCAGGATGAGGTCGAGGATAATTAAGTCCGGCTGTTGTCTCTCCAGGATAGCGAGCCCCTCTTCGCCAGTATCGGCTGTCTGTACCTCGTAGCCCTCGTGCTCTAACGCTGAAGTGACAATCATTTGGTCTTGGGCATTATCTTCAATCAACAGAACTCTTTCTTTGCGCTTGGCCACAGCACTATCCTCCCAGGTAGCTCCGAATAGGCACAGCAGACCGGCCAGAATAATACTAAGCTGATCCGGCAAATTCTGTGTTGTAAGCCGGTTGGCTCAGGATAACCTGTAGCTAAGTATACCATGTCTGGTGATATTGAGCAATATGTCGGTCTCAATTAGCTGGTTGTGAAGCACCAGCGACTGGCAAGAGCAGAACGTCGGGTTGGCATAGTGCGAGGTCTACGCAGGCAGGTGTTTGTGGCCAACAACAAGAATTATAGTGTTTGAGTCACCGGGCGTAGTACTGCGGTGGGGAATATATGAATATGACTGAGAAAGGTTCGTGATTGCAATGCAGGTACGAGTTTGCATGATTGGTGCCGGGGCTATGGCCAATATGGTCCATTACCCTTCACTTGCTGCAATGGAGGATGTGGAGATAGTTGGCTTATGCGATCTACAGGAGGAGCGGCTGGCAGAAACCGCTACCCGCTACAGCATTAAAGGCCGGTTTACCGACTACCACCAGATGCTGGCGCAGTTGCAGCCTGATGCCGTCTATATCATTATGCCTCCGCATCATCTGTACGATGTGACCATTGATTGTCTGGAGATGGGACTGAATGTCTTTATTGAAAAACCACCGGGCATAACCACCCACCAGGTGAGGTGGATGGCTAATTACGCTCAAAAAAACCAGGTCATTGGCATGGTCGGCTGGAACCGACGCTTTATTCCGGTCATCAACTATTGCCGTGAGCGGGTCCTCAGCTATGATGGCAGGGTCCAGCAGGTAGTTTCAACCTTTTACAAATACCACCCGGACTCGGCTGGCCCTTACTATCGTGGCGCTATTGACATTTTGTCGTGCGACGCTGTGCATGCAGTGGATATGCTGCGGTGGTTAGCTGGCGGGGAAGTCGTCGGTGTTGCCAGTGTGGTGCGCAGGGTCCATCACGAGTTTGATGATAGTTTCACCGCACTGGTGCAGTTTGATAACGGTTGCGTGGGGGTGCTGCTCGCCAACTGGCGGGCGGGTGCCCGCATCCATCAGTTTGAGTTGCACACTGACGGAGCCTCAGCCTTTATGAATGGTGACTATCAGTCAGCTATTCATATCGGCGGTGAAGCCTTCGTCGAGCGGCTTGATCCCAGGGAGGTTGCGGGCAGCGACGAGTTTTATCGTTACTACGGCTTCTTTGATGAGAACCGCTACTTTATTGACTGTGTGAGGAGTGGTGCACAGCCGGATGCCTCATTTGCTGATGCAGTCAAAACAATGGAGCTCGTTGACGAGATCTACCGACAATCCTGGTGAGGCGGCTATGTCGCTGGGCCTTACTGCTGCTCCTCCTGAGTACCCTCCGGTGCGGTCTTTTCTGAAGCAGGTGGGGCGGGCTTTGTGGTTACTTCTTCTAAAGTCTTTTGCTCTTGCTGGTAAAGCTGGAAATCGCGCAGTTGCTTCAACTCCTGCAGTAGGTTGTCCAGCCGGACGATAATGTCATCCAGAGCGCTATCCCCAACAATCGCTTCATATATCTCTACTTCGCCCATCTCCACACACTTATCTGAGCCGTGGTTGGAGGTGATTACCAGTCGGACGTAACGGGCCTCAACGGGCAGAAAATCGAAGTGCTGTTCGATGGGTTTGTTTACTACCAGGAAGCGCCCCACTGTCTTGTAGGGCCCCTCGGGGGTGGTGGTGGAGACCTGTACTTCGATATCGCGTACCCAACGGCCGATGAAAGGGGGGTCATCAGTGGCCGGGTCAATCACAATCCGTCGCAGCAAGCGGGTCTGATCGTGGGCGAAGGCAAATACGATCCACTCGGGGTTTTCCTCAGAGGGAGCATGCTGGGAGGACCAACCGTAGGAATCGGCTGGTGTGTAGTTGCCCAGTACATGCTTGCCGTCGATAAGATTAGTTACCTGCCACTCGGGCATCACTTTGCCATTCTCGTCTACTGCTTGACTTGAGAAGGCAACTATTCTTCCCCCCATCTCAGCAGCCACCAAATTCGTTCCGCCTGCGCTGATAGCATTGGAAGCATATAGCGGCGCGATTAAGCCGCTTATCAGCAGTAACGCCATTAATGTGGCGGTGAGTAAAGAGATTTTGCTCATCGTATTGTCAGCCTCCAGAGTGTGGGGTACTATATTATAGACAGTGTTCATTGAGCATTGTTGCCTGATAGTGTTTCCACCTTAAAGTTCTTTCGGACTATCAATTCGCCTTCGTGGTAGACCTCAATGGTGGTATTACCTCTCCCGGTGACGCGTAGCTGGCGGGCCTGACCTGGCTCCATTTCTCCATCAAGCACTACTGTTGGACCTCCCTGGGCGTCGCGCTTGATAACCTTGATCTGCTGCTCCGGCTTTTGGCCGAATACGGTGATATTGATAACGTAGTCGCGGCTCATGCCATCGGCGGAGACACTGGTCTCATCCGCCTTGATGCTAACATCAGGCTCCATTGGTTCCTGCTGTTCGGTTCTCTCAGGTAGCTGGAGTGGCTCGCTGGGTTGTTCTTCGGCGGCTGGTTCCGGACCCTTGCTTATAACAAGGTCAATAGGCCAACCCTTTTCCACCACCGTGCCCGGCGCATGTGACTGACGAATAACCTCATTTTTCCGAATGTCGGCGCTATACCTTTCAGTGGTCTTGCCCACCGTTAGACCAATCTGTTCCAGCTTCTCTGTAGCCTGCTGGAGCAACATACCGGTCAGATCGGGTACGGTGACCGTCTCTTTGCCAAGGTTGATAGTCAGGTCCACCTTGGTGCCCACGGGAACTGATTCGCCTTCCGCAGGATACTGGTCAACAATCTGACCAACAGGCTTATCAGATTCGCGGATGGTGTGGACGGCACCAACTACCAGCTTGGCCTCGGTCAGTCTGGCTCGGCCCTCGGCCTCGGTTAAGCCGCGAACCGAGGGCACTTGTACCTCGGCGGGTGGGGTGCCGGGATAGAAGGCTTGTTTTATCAGCCAGCCAGCCAGCACCAGGGCGGCCAGTGCCAGTACTATCACCGTAACAGTATGCCAGATCAAGGTAGTGTCAACGGCCGGCTGTTGTGGCGCCGCGGTTGCTGGCTTTGGCGTTGGCCGTATCGGCGCGGTAATCTCTTCGGTGACCAGCACACCGGTCCGATCCAGGTCTTCGCCTCTGGCCAGCTTCTCAAGGTCGGTGCGCATCTGGTCAGCCGAGCGGTAACGTCGAGCCGGATCCTTGGCCATTGCCTTATTGAGCAGATACTCTTGTGCCGGTGAGATGCTGGGATTAAGCGCCCGCGGTGAGGGAGGCTGCTGCCGGACGTGCTTGGCGGCTACCTGTGCCGCAGTCTCTCCCAGGAAGGGAGGCTGGCCGGTCAGGCACTCGTAGATAACGCAGCCCAGTGAGTACAGGTCGGACTGCGGACTCATCACTCGGCCCTGTGCCTGTTCAGGAGAGATGTAGTACGCAGTGCCCATTACCATGCCTGTCGTGCCCTGATCAGTCTGGCCGACAGCAGTGGCGATTCCGAAATCAGATAGCTTGGGCTCCCCTTGGCTGGTAAACAGGATATTCTGGGGTTTTACGTCGCCGTGAACCAGTCCGTGGCGGTGAATCTCCGCCAGAGCTTGGCAGCAGCAGATAGCGACCTGGAGTACCTTGCGCGGCGGCAGGGGGGCGTAGTCGGCGATGATCTGCTTGAGGTTAGGCTCCGGTAGGTACTCCATTACCAGAAAGGGGACGTTCCCCTCTACTCCAGCATCAAATACTTGAACAATATTAGGATGGGTCAATTTCGCTGCCGTACGGGCTTCCCGGTGAAAACGTTCCAGTGCCTCAGGGTCCTTAGCCCACTGGGGTTTCAGGATCTTTACTGCTACCGTGCGATCCAACCTCAGATCCGTCGCCCGGTAGACGGTAGCCAAGCCTCCGTCACCGATGCGACTACCTATTTGATATCGGTCAGCGAGTATTGTCCCTTCCATTGCCATACCTCAAAATCCGGTTTGGTCAAGCCGTGCAATAGGTGTGACCAATTTGCAGATTACCGGCAGCTTACCAATGCTTCTATAATCTGTCGGGCGATGGGACCGGCTACCGGGTGGTCCGCTACAGTATTCTCTACGATTACCACTACTACTGCTTGCGGCGCCTCCACAGGTGCAAAGCCCACTGCCCAGCTATGAGACCTGCCCTCTGGACTCTGCGCTGGGCCTGTCACGGCAGCCACACGGCAACCAGGCAACGCCACATTGCTTGCCCTACCTTCTTCGACAGACAACTGCATCATACCTGCCACCTGTTGAGCAGTTTCCTGACTGATAGTCCTCCCTAATGGGTAGCCACGGTAGGCGGTGACTGTCTCACCGTCCTGGCGGGTGATTCTGTCGACCAGATACGGCTGGATTATCTGCCCACCATTAGCGATGGTAGCTACCAACTGCGCCAGAGCTATTGGTGTTACCAGAATTGCTCCCTGACCGATGGCTGCTTGTACCAATTCAGCTTCGCCATCGTCGCCGACTAAATCAGCCATCTTCCCGTGCGCCGCCGGCAAGGGCAGCTCGGGCATGGCCAGTAGGCTAAACTTTTTGACGTAGCTACGGAACCGCTCGGGGCCGATCAATTGAGATAGTTTGGCGAAGGTTATGTTACACGAGTCAGCCAACGCCCGACTCAGCGTTAGTTTGCCGTGGCCGCTGAGCCTGCGGCACTTGACGGTTACTCCCGCAATCCGCTCGGTGCCGGAGCAGTGGAATATTGTCTGTGGTGTAGCCGTGCCGCTGTCCAGGGCGGCGGCAGCGACAAGTATCTGTGATATTGTCCCAGGCGCGTACAGTCCTCGCAGGGCCCGGTTCAGTTCGGGCGAAGCGGGATGATTGGTGAACAACTCATAGTTTATCTGGCTCTGCAGCACCTGGGCAGGATCGTAGCTGGGAGCGCTGACCATCACCAGAATAGCACCGCTGTTCGGCTCTAAGGCAATCACCGCACCCTGCTTGCCCTCCATTAGCCCGGCTGCACGCTGTTGCGCCTTGCTGTCTATGGTCAACACTATATCCAAGCCTTGCTGAGTGAAACCCCAACGGTTTTGATAGGGGCCGATACCGAATAACGCTTCCCGCAGGCCTTTTTGCAAGCCGGTCTTTTCATTGTAACCAGTAAGGTGACAGTAGGCTGGACCAGCAGGATAGGTGCGCTGCCAGCCCTCAGTAGCTTTTTTCACCCCCAGGATCAACTCGCCGTCACGTGTGTAGATCGAGCCGGGCTTGATGCTCTTAATTCGTTGCTGGGCTTGTTGATTGTAGGGGTGAGTTCGCAGAGCTGGTGCTCGCACCACCTGCCAGTACCCAAAGACCAGGGCTGTTAGCAGGAAGCCCCAGACAGTGAGCAGCGCCACACGCTTGATATTGTTGGGCAACTCATTCATAGTGCTTTCTCAGGCTCTGGGACACAATCGCGCGAGACAGCCAGCAGCAAGCCGACAGCCAGGAAGTTGATGACAATGGGCGTGCCGCCATAGCTCAGAAAAGGGGTAGTTAGGCCGGTTAGAGGAATCAGGCGCAGTAGCCCGCCCATAATGATCAACGTCTGCAGCGACAAAACGGTGGCCAGCGCCGCGGCCAATAGACGGGCGAAGCAGTCGGTAGCCTGCCAGGCGAGGCTGTAGCTACGTACTGAAATCAGGGCATAGACTATTACTACTCCTACGGACCCAACGAGGCCCAGATCCTGTCCTATTACGACCAGGATTAGTTCGGTGGCCGCCGCTGGTAGCTTGGTTACTGAGAGGTGTCCCAGACCCGTCCCGAAAACTCCTCCCTCACCCAGGCAGAACATGGCCTGTAGAGGCTGGTACCCTATCCCGGTAGGATCGGCCCAGGGATTGAGCCAACTGCTGATTCTGACACCTATGTGGGGGAATAACTGATCTGCAATAACCAGGCCTACTGCAAAGAGGGTTACTGCCGCTATTCCATATGCTGGCTGGCTGGTTGTCAAGTAGAACATAGTGACAAACAGGCCAAAGAAGAGGATGGCGGCTCCCAGGTCACGTTGCCCTATTAAGATTGCCAAGCAAAAGAGCACGATGAGCAGTACCGGTGCCAGCGACCGCAGCGAGGGGGGCTGATTACCGCGGTGCTTCC
>JALGTS010000362.1 GCA_029821255.1 Candidatus Zipacnadia bacterium | reverse complement strand
CGCTCTTCGGGATCAATCTCCAAACCCGTACAGTCAGCAGTCAGGCCGGTCTTGATACGGGCGGCGATGCGCGGGGCCAGATCGCGCCCCTGCTCAGTGGCGCCGATGAGCACAACCTCAGGCTTGTGCCTGTTTATCAGGCCGGAAATGACATCAGTATATGTACCGGTACGGTAACGAGCCAACGCGGCATCCTCGGCATAAAACACCTTGTCTGGCCCAGACTGCGCCGCCTTTTCAGCAAGCTTGCCCACTTTATCGCCCAACACAACCAGACTCAGTTCGGTATCTAAGTCATCAGCCAGTTCACGGCCCTTGCCGAGCAGCTCCCAGGTCACGTCCGCCAGTCCATCTTCGCCAACTTCGCCGATTACCCACACGCCCTGGTAATCGCTGGTGTCCACCTCTTCAACAGCCGGAGCCTCCCAGATAATAGCACCAACCGGACAGACGCTGACGCATGCCCCGCACAGCGTGCATGCCTCAGTGATAGTCGCCACCGCTCGGGACATCTCAATCGCACCGTAGGGGCAGGCCTACACACAAAGCTGACAGCCAATACATTTTTCCGCGTCAATATAGATATTCATTCTGCGTGTTTGTCTACCACCAGACTCAGTAAGCCAATTAGAGCAGTTGTGCCGCACGCAACTTCGCAAAAAGCAAGCGAGCTACCTCATCAGGTTCGCCCTCCAGTCGTTCGGTCTTGTGCGAACGCTGGGGCGGGAATATCTCTACCACTGTCGTCGGCGAGCCGGACAGGCCACATCTTTTGGGATCAGCTTCAATATCCCCCAATGTCCAAGTGGGTATCTCTTTTTTACGAGCCGCCATAACCCCGCGCAGGCCGGCATGACGGGGAACGTTCATATGCTTGTCAGCGGTAATCAGGGCAGGTAGCTTCATCTCTACAGTTTCATAGCTGCCCGCCAGCAGGCGCTTGACCTGTAGCTTCTTTCCGTTTATTTGCGCATCCACCGCTTGACCTGTAGCTTCTTTCCGTTTATTTGCGCATCCACGGCATAGGTAGCCTGGGGGATGCCTAAATGCTCGGCAATCCCTGGCCCCACCTGAGCGGTGTCGCCATCAAAGGCCTGCTTGCCACAGATAACCAGATCGTAGTTGCCGATCTTCCGTATCGCCTGCGCCAGGACATAAGAGGTCGCCAGCGTATCGCTACCAGCAAAGGCCCGATCACTGAGGAGAATCGCCTCATCACAACCCATAGCCAGCGCTTGGCGCAGCGCTTAAGGCCCGATCACTGAGGAGAATCGCCTCATCACAACCCATAGCCAGCGCTTGGCGCAGCGCTTCTTCGGCCTGCGGCGGGCCCATACTAATCGCGGTAACCGTCCCGCCATATTCTTCTTTAAGCTGCAGCCCCGCCTCAATAGCATTCTCATCGTAGGGATTGATGATACTGGGAACACCCTCGCGGATCAGCGTATTGGTCTCGGGGTCAATGCTGACCTCGCTGGTGTCAGGAACCTGTTTTATGGCCACTATGATATGCATATCTTACTGTCCATACTCTTGCAATTTGGACACGTCTAAGGCTTGGTGCCCCACACCGCCGTCGCGATCCGCCAGGTTAGATGCCGCCAGGTTATATTGCGAAACCCCGCCCGCTCCAATGCTATCTTGAGCTGCTCAGGCGTCGCAAACTGCTGGGTCGATTCAGCAAGATAATTGTATGCATGCCGATGCCCAGTAAGTACCCACCCCACCAGCGGCACACCATATCTCCGAAATAATTCGGCCAGCCACACTGCTCGATTCCCACACATCTCAAGTATCAACACCTGGCCGCCAGGCCGGGTAAGTCGGGCCATTTCCTGCAGCCCTGCATCCAAGTCCGAAAAGTTACGTACCGCAAAGCCAGCCATCACCACATCAAAACACCCAGCGCACCCCGGCAACTCCAGCGCATCGCAACATACCAGGGAAACCATCTTTTGGTCCGCGAGTTTGCGCCGGGCAATGCGCAGCATTGGCTCCGCAAAGTCGGCCACAACCAAGCGGCCCGTATCAGGATGCTCCTGTAGCCAAGCCCAAGCAGTATCGCCGGTTCCCCCACCTACATCAAGCACTACCGCCCCCGGTGGCGCTTTAATCAGAGCACAGGCCTGCCGCTGCCATGCCCGGTCACTACCTAAGGTCAACAGCCGATTCAGCAGATCATAACGCGGGGCGATCTCGCTGAACATACAGCGAATCATTTCTCGCTTCGGCTTCATATGACGCTGATGCACCCTGTCCGAGCAGATTGCTTCCCCCTCCGCTCTTTCTACCCTTGCTCAACCTATTTCTTCTTCGCTTCCTTAAGCAGGCGATTGGCAATCACCAAGCGCTGAATCTCAGAAGTGCCCTCCACAATATCGAACAGCTTGGCCTCGCGGTAGTAGCGCTCCACCGGATAGTCCTTGGTATACCCATAGCCGCCGTGGATCTGCACGGCCTTATTGCAGACCTCCACGCACATCTCTGAGGCGAAG
>JALGTS010000361.1 GCA_029821255.1 Candidatus Zipacnadia bacterium | reverse complement strand
GTCATCAAGGGTACTGGTATGGTCAAGGTCCTGGGCTGGTACGACAACGAGTGGGGCTACTCATGCCGCACTGTTGAGCTAATGAAGCTAATTGCTGACCAGGGCTGGTAGGTAGCCTGGCTGCTCGTACCTATGGGGAGAAGCGGACGTGTCGCCGATGGTTGGTTTATCAGGCGGGGCGTCTGCTGCCATCATTAGACGAGGGAGTAGGATATGAACAAGAAAACTATCCGTGACGTGGACGCCAGCTGCAAGCGGGTGCTGGTGCGCGTGGATTTCAACGTCCCTATGGAGGACGGACAGATAACTGATGATACCCGCATCTGGGCGGCGCTGCCCACCATCAATTATCTGCGGGAAGCGGGAGCATTGGTCATTCTATGCGCTCACCTGGGTCGCCCCAAAGGCCAGATAGTGCCTGAATACAGCCTGGCACCGGTGGCTGTGCGACTCTCCGAGCTACTCGACGATGAAGTAGCCTTCGTGTCTGACTGCCTCGGCGAGCAGGTTACCGAGGCAGTTGCTGGCGCTGCGCCGGGTGATGTCATCCTGCTGGAAAACACTCGCTTCTACTCCGGTGAAACGTCCAAGGATGAAGCCGAGATGCTGGCCTTCGCCGAGAAGCTGGCTGCCCCCGCCCAGATGTACGTCAACGACGCATTCGGTGCGTGTCATCGTGCGCATGGCTCCACCTATGGGGTCACCAAGTTTCTCAGCCCGTGCGTAGCTGGCCTGCTGGTTGAAAAAGAAGTCACCAAACTCCAGCAAGTGCTGGATGCGGACCGGACCGGTTTTGTGGCGGTATTGGGTGGCGCTAAGGTCAGCGACAAAATCGGGGTAATCGAACAGCTTCTGCCACGAGTAGGAAGCCTGCTGATCGGTGGGGCAATGGCCTGGGCCTTCTTTAAAGCCCGGGGTATGGAGGTCGGCGAGTCGCTGTGCACCGAGGAGAGTGTGGCCGGCGCACAGCAGCTTATTGATTCAATGGGGAGCTATCTGGACCGTATGGTTCTGCCAGTTGATGTGCATATGAAGAATGTCGTCACCGGCGAAACGAAGTATGCCCCTGCTGACGGTATTGAACCCGGCTGGGACGCTCTGGATATTGGCCCGGAGACCCGGGCACAGTATGCCGAAGTCATCCGCGGTGCCAAGCTTGTTTTTTGGAACGGGCCGATGGGCTACTTTGAGGAGCCGCCCTTTGACGAGGGCACGCTTGCCGTAGCCAAAGCGATGGGCGAATGCTCCGGCTACAACGTGGTCGGGGGTGGCGATTCCGGCTACAACGTGGTCGGGGGTGGCGATTCAGTGGCGGCGATTACCCAGATGGGCCTGGCCGACCAGATGGATCACGTCTCCACGGGCGGCGGAGCGTCGTTGGAGTTTATTGAAAACAACGGCATCTTGCCGGCAGTGAAAGTTCTTGACGACAAGGGATAGCTCGCATCCACATGCTAATTTCTACTAACATGCTCGCGTTTGTTACAAGCATGGGCCAACGGCTTTGCTTTGGAAGACTCTTAAGCCCTATCGGGACTGCGGTAGGGGCTATTTTGGCATTGCTACCTGCTGCATTTGTCGCACTGGTTGTCGGTGCTGTACTTGGAGGAGGGTGGGCGGAAAGTCTGGCTATGTCATTGGGGGCAAAGCCAGGAGGGGTTGTTGACCTGGCGGCCGTTATTTTTGGCATCCTCATTGGTTTCCTGATAGTTTTTGGCTTGGTAGTTCTCCTTGGTGCTAATGCTGGTAATAGTGTTGGATACTTGTTGTCTCTGGCAGTTCAGCGTAAATCCCATTCACAACAAGGGACTCGGAGGTAGGAAAGTCGCTACACAGTAGTTAGATAACTTGCCGCTTTGGTCTTTGTTACCTTGCTTATCGGTCCTACGGGCTTGGTAATCCCACTGGGATGACCTATGCCAGCAGCATCACCACCTATACTTACTATAACAACTGTTGAGGAGGTAGTTCTGATATATGCGTGCCCCGATAATGGCCGGAAACTGGAAAATGAATTGCGATAACGACGAGGCCTGGGAGTTGGCTTCGGCGATTGCCGACGAGAAAGGCGATGTCACTGGTTGCGAGGTTGTAATCTGCCCGCCGGCTACGGCTCTGACAACTGTGCTGGTCGCTATTGAGGATACTAACATCCGCCTTGGGGCCCAGAATATGTTTTGGGAAGAAAAGGGCGCCTATACCGGCGAGCTTTCCGGGCCGATGCTG
>JALGTS010000360.1 GCA_029821255.1 Candidatus Zipacnadia bacterium | reverse complement strand
CGACCGGCGTCGGGAACTACGCGAGCAGAAATGAGGTAATCAAGTGGATGCCGCGTATTTACTGGACGGCCATTGAGAACGCACGCCAGTCCGCGATCCGGCAGCGTCAAGCACGGGCGGAATGATTCTCCAAGCTGCCCCCAGACAGGCACCATCACAGTCCACCTGTCCGAAAGGCTCCCCGGCCGGCTTTAGATTAGCCTGGCGGATGCCGATTATGTAATTGCGCCAGTCAGGGTGCAATCAGGTCTTCATTCTATTCAGTACCGCGAGCCATACTGACAGTATATGTCCCAGTCATCTGACCGCACAAACCGGCAATCGGACCAACCTGCCCCGCCGACGACTTTGTGGGAAGCAATGGGCCGGTTGCATCAGATACAGACCCAGGAGAAGATCGCTCTGGATAATGGCGATTTCCGTCAGTTGCTGGAACAGCAAGCGCAAGCGTGGGAAGTAGTTTACCGACAAGCCAGCAAGCTGATTGGCAGTGGTAGAGCGCCGGCAGATATGATCGAGCGCTTAGAGAAGATCCTGGATATCCACCACGACTATGAGCGGCGTATTCGCCAGGCTGATGCGGCAATTCGGGGCAAACTCCAGCAGTTCCAGGACAAAGATCGGGCGGCTTAGACTGAGTATGCGCTCTCAGTTAGTTTATCGGAGCAGACCTGGGAGCATTTTAGCTCGCCTCTTGGTACTTGCGAAGTCGCCGATCCAGAGTTGCTCGGCTGATGCCCAGAATCTCAGCAGCAGCTTCCCGGTCATCCCCGCAGGCCTCTAACACATCCAGAATGTGCTGCTTTTCCATCTCTTCCAGTGTAACTAAGGGCGGGTGGCTCTTCTCCCGTGCCCCGGGCAACTCAGCGCCTATGAATAGGTGTTCAGGTTTGATGCTGCCATCAACTGATAGCACCAAAGCCCGCTGAATGGCGTTTCTCAACTCGCGCAGGTTCCCTGGCCAGTTATGGCTATGTAGCTTCTCCTTCACCTCTTGGCTAATTTGTGTATTTGCCTTGTCGCTAAATTGCCTCATAAAATGTTCGGTAAATACTTCAATATCTTCTGGGCGCTCGCGTAGCGGAGGCAAAGTTAGGGCAATTACGTTAAGCCGGTAATATAGATCCTCGCGGAATTGGCCCGAGGCCACCATCTCCTCTATGGGCTGGTTGCTTGCTGCTATGATCCGCACATCCACCGTAACCGGCTTGGTTCCGCCCAGTCGCATAAAGCTGTGATCCTCAACGAACCGCAGCAGTTTAACCTGCATAGCTGTGCTCATGTGGGTGATTTCGTCCAGAAACAGGGTCCCCCCGTCAGCAATCTCACACAGACCAACCTTTGCCGTGCTGGCCGATGTAAAGGCTCCCTTCTCATGGCCAAACAGCTCATTTTCCAGCAGCTCATCGGGGAACCCCCCGCAATTGAGCGTCACCATTGCCTGGTCAGCGCGCTTACTCAGATAGTGGATTGCCCGCGCCAGGTACTCCTTGCCTGTACCCGTCTCTCCTTGGATCAATACTGGGGCATCAGCTTGTGCCGCCTTTGCTGCCATTACGTAGGTTTGCTGGACCTCGGCATTACGACTTAGGACGTGCTGCCAGTTATACTTCTTCTCCAGGGCTTTCCACAGATATAGATTCTCGTCGACCAGGCGCTACGACTTAGGACGTGCTGCCAGTTATACTTCTTCTCCAGGGCTTTCCACAGATATAGATTCTCGTCGACCAGGCGCTGTTGGCTAATAGCGCCCTGAGCCTTTTCCAGCAGCTCATCGGTATCAAACGGCTTTACCAGGTAGTCATATGCCTCCCAGCGCAGCGCCTCCGCCGCTGTGTCAACTGAGGGGTGGGCGGTAATGATTATCGCCGGCGTCATAATATCTTTGGCCCGCATCTGTCGTAGCAGGTACACGCCGTCGGTATCAGGCAACTTGCGATCAATGACCAGCAGATCAAACTCCTCCTCTTGCATCCTCTGGTAAGCCTCGGTCGCCGAGTCAGTGGCCTGGCAATCAAAACCACCCTTCTCCAGGATCGTGGCCACCAGATTCTGCATACCCGGGTCGTCATCAACTACGAGAGCACG
>JALGTS010000055.1 GCA_029821255.1 Candidatus Zipacnadia bacterium | reverse complement strand
GCTGGGGAGCACTCCGTGGGGCTCCGCCGGCCAGTGGAGGTCTATCTCAGTCGCCAGTTGCTCCCCGGCAGTGTTGACGAATCCAGCCTGCGAGTCCGCGACGAAGAGGCGGTCCAAGCTCTGACCGAGGCGAATCTGCGTCTGGTTGTGAGCATAGCTCGCAAGTACAGCGGGCGGTCGTCAATGAGCTTTTTGGACTTGATCCAGGAGGGCAATGTTGGTCTGATGCGAGCGGTGGAGAAGTTTGACTACCGTAAGGGCTATAAATTTAGCACTTATGCCACGTGGTGGATTCGGCAGGCGATTTCTCGGGCTATAGCTGATCAGAGCCGGATTATCCGGGTGCCGGTGCATATGGTGGAGACGATCAATGGTCTGGTTAAGGCCTCACGGCAGCTACTGCAACAGTTGGGGCGGGAGCCAACTATTGAGGAAGTTGCCAATGAGATAGATATGCCTATGGAGCGGGTGGCTGAGATCAAACGGATAGCTCCCAAACCTCTGTCTCTGGAGGCTCCAATAGGGGAAGAGGAGGACAGTCATCTGGGCGACTTCGTCCCCGATGACGAAGACGAAACGCCGGTGGATATAGCTTCCAATGTTGCCCTGCGTGAGCAGCTTAACCGCTTGCTTAGCCAGTTGACTGAGCGCGAGTGCGAAGTACTTAAGCTTCGTTTCGGCTTGGAAGACGGCTATCCCCGTACTCTGGAAGAAGTTGGCCACATCTTTGAGGTTACTCGCGAGCGTATTCGTCAAATTGAGGCTAAGGCGCTTAATAGACTACGCCAGCCCCAACTAAATAGACTCCTACGAGAATATCTGAGTTAGGCAGTCACAGTAGGTACTGCTATCTGCCGGGGCCCTGTCTCTTATCCAGCGGGGTGCTCTTCTTCATGGGCTGGGGCTGGTTCTTTCCAGTGGCCAATCCACAGCCACAGGCAGCTTGCTAACAGAAGAAATTCCTGCCACAGCGAGGCCCAGTTGCGCGCGGCCGCCTCAGGATCCAGACTGAAGCAGCCACACTGGATATCAATCCCCCGGGCCATCGCCTGGCTAAGGGCAGCGATGAAGATGAATGTTAGAAGGCTGAGCAGCAGGGCAACGGCCCGTGTCCAAACTCCCACTAACAGCACTACACCAGCCAGCAGCTCTGTCCACGGTAGCCATATTGCGACTAACTCCACCGTCGCGGCAGGTAGAATTTGGTATCCCTCAATGATGTCGGCAAAGGCATCGGGCTTGATTATCTTTTCCCAACTGGCCATTATGAATACGATGGCAATCGCCAATCGCAGAATGATCAAGACTTTGCGATTGTTCAGTATCCGCCGGCTAATGGGCTGACTCGGTGCAGGCATCACTGTCGCTCACCTTCGGTGATGTGCGGATTCTCTTCCTTAGCAACCGGGTACCCGGCGGCTGCCCACTCCTTTGGCCCTGCTGCTATTGCATTAATGTCCTGGTAGCCGTGTTGCTGTAGCCGTGTAGCAACTTTCTCCTTGATGCCGCATCCTGCCGAACAATACAGGATGATCGTTTGGCTCTTCTCCACCTGACTGGCAAAGTCTGGATAGTAATTGTCGAACTGGGATAGAGGCAGGTTAATTGCGCCAGCGATGTGACTGTGAGCGTAGGCTTCCGGGTCACGCGTGTCAACAATCACAGCTTGCTTGCGCTGGACTAATTCGTAGGCATGTTCCATGCTAATTTGGGTGAGCAGGGTATGCGGTTGGTTCATTGAAGAAGGATACTGTTTAGGCCATATGTAAATGGTATTGAAAATAAACCCTGTGCCCAGGGATAGCAAAATGAGCATGAATATCCGACTCAGGTCAGTACCAATGTCAGCCCGTTTCCACCAAGGGCTTAGTACGCTAAGAGGGTCATGCGAGTTGTTCTGATTATGGGCGGGTTGCTTCATTGCGGAGAAATGATTATGGGTGCTCTGCCAGATGACGATACTTACCTATCTTTATAAACGTGTGGACAAGCGGCAATTGTTCCACGCGGCTGTGGGTTGCCAGGGAATAGCGTCATTATGGAGGGAATTGAAAAAAATTGGGCTGAGGGGTTTACAAGTCTGATATAATGTGGTATACTATATGTGCAATTAACACATAGGTGATAAGATGAGAGGAAGAGGCGGCCGACAACTTGGAGGGGCTCGATACGGACAGCTTGCTCAACAGTTGTCGCGGATGATTGAACCCAGTGTGCTGTATCTTCTAGCAACCGGCGCCGCTGGCCACGGCTACCAGCTTGCCGAGCAGGCCAATCAACTGGGGTTGGCCGAGACCATTGTTGAGCCTGCCGCCGTTTATCGGTGCTTGCGGGGTCTGGAAGCCGATGGTTGTGTGGTCTCGGCTTGGGATACTGCCGGCAGTGGGCCAGCCCGGCGGGTCTATCAACTCACCGAAGCAGGCCGGCAGCGGCTGGCTGGCTGGGTGGCCGTCATCAACCAACGTGCCCAGAGACTGGCGAATTTTGTCAAGTTATGTGGTGAGTTGGGAATTGCTCCCACCTTTTTCGAGCAGTAACGTACAGAGAGCAGACCGTCAAAAGGAGGCGGCAAGGCGATGCGCTATGCCATAGCTTGTGATGGACAACAGGTAGCTATGCACTTTGGGCGGTGTGAGTATTATGAGCTGGTTGACATCACTGATGGGGAGGTAGTGGAGCGGGAATGTCTGCTTAGTCCGGGCCACGGCGAGCCAGGAGAGTTACCCCGCCTGATGCAGCAGCGCCAGGTTGATTGCGTGATCTGTGGCGGAGCCGGGCCACGCGCCCTGAATCTGTTCTCTGAGCGGGGAATTGACTTTATGCTGGGTGTCAGCGGCTCATTAGAGGAGGTAATAGCTGCCCTGGCTGCCGGCGAACTTGAAGCTGGCGAAGACAGTTGTTTTCATAATCAATAGATAAATGGAGAATATTGAGTTAAGGAGGTGTAAAGATGAGAAATCGCAACATGTATTACCTGACTGGGCTGCCCGGCTGGATGCGCTTCGGGTATAGCCCGGGCTGGGTTGGGCGAAGTGCCTCGGGCCTGGGGCCTTGTGCCGAGTACTTGATGACGGGCCGGTGGCCGACGCCCCAGATGCAGATGGCTGCCCAAGGCTACGCGATGGGGCCTATGGGTATGCCTATGCAAATCCCTACGGTGATGGGCTACGGAGGAGCAATGTGGGGAGATCCGGCTGCTATGCGACAGCAGCAACTTGCGGCCCTGAGGCAGCAAGCCCAGTTTGTCCAGCAACAGCTTGAGCAAATCAATGCTCAGATTGAGCAGCTTGAGCAACAGTCTGACTGAGCACGTTACCCCTACTATTTCGCGGGAACGGTGCTATAGCAAGAAGCAAGATGGGGTGCGTGAATAGTGAAGAAAGCAGTCCAGGTGATATTGGGAGTAGTGGCGCTGGTGGCAATTATGGTGAGTACAGGGTGCAACAAACAAACCAGCGCCACTCAGCACCCCTTCCGGCAGTCAACCGAGGAGTTGAGCAGTGTGGCTGATAAGACCATAGAGATAACTGTTATCTGTGACAATTACGAACATGTAGCAGGCCTGGAGGCCAGCTGGGGCTTTGCCTGTATGGTTGATACACCCCAGGAAAACATCTTGTTTGATACCGGTGGCGATGGCGCGATCCTGCTGAACAATATGGAGAAGCTGGGCATCTCTCCGCAGGATATTGATGCGGTAGTCATCTCTCATGATCACTGGGATCACACCGGGGGATTAAGAGTCTTCCTGGAGAGCAATTCGCAGCTTCCCGTCTATGTAGTAACTGCATTCTCACGGGGCACAAAGCAGTTAATAGAGACCGCCGGGGGCCAGCTTGTTGAAGTGAGCCAGCCGCAGGAAATTGTCCCAGGAGTTTTCTCCACTGGCCAGGTGCCCGGTGCTCCGCCTGAGCAAGCCCTGGTGGTGCAGGCAGATGAGGGGCTGGTAGTTGTTACTGGCTGTGCTCATCCCGGTGTTGTAAATATGGTAAAGGCCGCTATGAAGGTGTGCGAGGGGAAGGTGCATCTGGTGATGGGCGGATTTCATATGGCGCAATCAAGTGCGCAACAGATTCGCGCGGTGATTGACCAGTTGCGGGAGCTGGGTGTGCAAAAGGCGGCACCATGTCACTGCTCCGGCGGCCAGACCCGACAGCTTTTCGCCGAAGAACTGGGCGAAGACTTTATACAAATAGGCGTAGGTAGCAAGCTGAAGTTCTCATGCAGTCATAACCAGACCGAGAGCCGCAAATAGGAGGTCTTAACGATGAAAGTTGCAGTTTCCGCTTCAGGAACAGATTTGGATGCCGCAGTAGATCCGCGCTTTGGGCGTTGTCCGTACTATGTGATTGTGGATACCGATACTATGGAGTTTGAGGTGATAGAAAACAACGCGACTGGCCAAGCCAGCGGCGCAGGGATCACGGCGGCGCAGTTAGTCAGCCAGAGCGCTGCTGAAGCCGTCATTAGTGGTAATATCGGGCCTAATGCCTACCGGGCACTTTCTGCCGGCGGCATTGAGGTCTACACCGGTGCAACCGGTTCAGTCCGCGAAGCCGTTGAGGCGTTGAAGGCGGGTCAATTGCAGTCGGCCGGCGGTGCCAGCGTAGGTGCTCACTTTGGCGTGGGAGGAGCAGGAGCTGGAATGGGGGGGGCTGGCATGGGTGGCGGCGCAGGAATGGGTCGCGGCATGGGCATGGGCCGAGGTATGGGTATGGGTCAGGGGATGGGCGGTGGACAGTTTGCTCAGCAGATGCCGCCGCCGATGGCTCCGGGCCAGCAGATGCCACCGCAGACGGCTCCCGGTATGGGTCCCCAATGGAACATGCCGCCGACAATGGTACCACAAGCTATGCGCGAGCAGCAACTGCAAGTGCTGAGGACCCAAGCGCAGATGCTTCAGCAGCAGCTTGATCTGCTCAACCAGCAGATTAAGCTGCTTGAACAACAAATTAGCGAAGAGGGCGAACAGCAATGAGGGTGGCAGTGGCTTCCTCCGGCGACGATTTGGATGCCCCGGTGGATATGCGTCTGGGCAGATGTGCTAACATCATAGTAGTGGAGACAGATACTATGAATTTTGAAGTCTATTCCAACCCCGGGGCACTGGCGGGGACAGGCGCGGGAGTGGCTGCTGCCCAGGTGGTAGCGGATGCGGGAGCCGAGGCAGTGATTGCCGGCAATTTTGGGATTAACTCGCTGCGCGCCTTCAGCAATGGAGGTATTACTGCCTATATCGGCTCCGGCACGGTTCGCCAGGCGGTGCAAGCGTTGTTGGATGATGAACTGGAGGCGGTAGAATGAATATGTTCGCCCAGAGTATTAAGGGAGTTTACAGGAATGCCTGAACAAAACAAACCAACAGTATCAGTTGCGGCGGGCAAAGGTGGTACCGGCAAGACGTTGTTTGCTACCAGTCTGGCTGTGGCGCTTAATGAGGTTAATCCCGGCCAGGTTCAACTGATTGATTGTGATGTGGAGGAGCCTAATGCTGATATATTGCTACATCCACAGATTACCCAACAGACGCCGGTGAATGTCCTGGTGCCGGAGGTAGATTTGGATATATGTACGCGCTGCGGACAGTGCGCTAAGCACTGTCAGTTCAGCGCAATAGCGGTCATCCGTGACGCAGTACTTACTTTTCCTGATCTGTGTGCGGCTTGTGGGGTGTGCGCTTATGTCTGCCCGACTGGCGCCATTACTGAAGTCAACCGGCAGGTAGGCAGCGTGGCACATGGTAGTACCGTTCAGGGGATTAAATTTGTCCAAGGCCGGTTAAGTGTCGGCGACCAGCGGGCCACACCGGTAACCAAAGCTACGGGAAGCCAAACAGATGACAGTATGATCACTATTTTGGATGCTCCGCCAGGGACAGCCTGCCCGATGCAGGAGACCATAGAGTTCAGCGACTACTGTATCCTGGTCACTGAGCCGACACCCTTTGGCCTGGCTAATTTGGAGGATTCAGTGGCAACCTGCCAGCGAATGGGCATTCCCTGTGGTGTGGTAATCAACCGGGATCAAGCGGGATGGCCAGGGGTTGAGGACTATTGCGCAGGAGAGGGAATTGATATTCTGTTGCGTATTCCCCAGGACCGGCAGATCGCCGAGGCTTATGCCCGTGGCGAGACGCTGGCCGATGCCTTTCCACAATGGCGTGATGAATTGGTTCGGGTATATAACGATGTTGTGGAAGCTTTATTGCAGACTGCAACTACGAAAGTTAAGGAGTGATTGATATGCCTAGGGGAAATGGAACAGGACCGGCTGGCCAAGGTCCAGGTACGGGTCGTGGGCTGGGAGCGGGTCGTGGTGCCGGCAGAGGCCGAGGTGGTGGGTTTGCTATGGGCCCGGGTGGCAACTGTGTGTGCCCGAACTGTGGCAAGACGGTGCCGCACCAAGTAGGCGTGCCCTGCTACCAGATGAAGTGTCCGAACTGTGGGATGGCAATGACCAGACAACGCTAGGCAGCTTTGATTTCGCAAACTGCTATCATCAATAGGAGGTGAGAGAGATGCCGGGTTTAGATGGTACCGGACCGCGAGGAATGGGTCCGATGACCGGAGGCGCACGGGGATGGTGTAACCCGTATAGCCCCTTGTATTACGGTGGCATGCTGTACGGTATGCCCTACCTTCCCTATCGGCCGTACGGAGTCTACGGCGGGCCGATGATGGCCGGTATGCCCTACGGCTACGGCGGCGTGATGCCTTACTACGGCGGGTTCGCCCGACCATACGCTTATGGTTGGCCCCGCTTTGGCATAGGTTACGGCCTTGGCTGGGGCCTGGGTTACGGTCGTGGCTTCTTTGGCCGAGGTATAGGCTGGGGCGGACGCGGCATGGGCATGGGCCGTAGGTGGTGGTAAATAGGCCGTTCCTCGTTTGGGATGCGGCGGCCGGCGCGCGTTCTGCCAAGCGCGGCAGGACGTCCCCGGCGCCAGCCGCCGCTCTTTCTCTGTGAAAGAAGAGTTTGGTTAATATGAATGGAACCGTCAAGCAATTGACTGTAGTAAGTGGCAAAGGTGGTACTGGCAAAACTACTGTGCTTGCCTCCTTTGCTGCTTTAGCTAAGAACAAAGTACTGGCCGATTGTGATGTGGATGCGGCCAATCTGCATTTGGTACTGAGGCCAACGGTTGTTGAAAGTGGTGACTTCTACGGGGCGCAGATAGCTGTTCGCGACGAAGCGCTATGTCGGCAGTGTGGGGAATGTGAGCGACGTTGCCGGTTTGATGCTATCACGACCAGTGACATTGATGAGCTGGCCTGCGAGGGCTGCGGAATGTGTGTAGTGGCATGCCCGAACGGAGCGCTGAGGCTGGAGACAGTTTCCTGTGGAGAGTGGTATCTGTCGGAAACCGATTATGGCCCGATGGCTCATGCTCGGCTATCACCGGCAGCGGAGAGCTCTGGCCGGCTAGTGACGTTGGTTCGGCAAAAGGCAGAGGATACCGCCTC
>JALGTS010000054.1 GCA_029821255.1 Candidatus Zipacnadia bacterium | reverse complement strand
GCGTAGATGGCGCTGGAGGCGGTCAGCCCCCATTACATCAATAAGAGCGTCATAGAGCGGCCGCAGATAAGGGTCAATCTTCTCCATAATATCGCCGGGCAGAAAGCCTAATTCTTCACCGGCTTCCACTATCGGGCGGGTCAGCACGATGCGGCTGACCCGGCCCTCTTTCATAGCATTGACGGCCATGGCCATTGCCAAGTATGTCTTGCCGGTGCCTGCCGGGCCGATGCAGAAAGCCACATCGTTGTTAGCGATGGCCTGGACGTATCTGAGCTGCCCGGCAGTTTTGGGTCTGATGGGCTTACCCCGTGGCGTGAGAAGCAGCGGCTCGGCCAGTAGTGCATCGGTGTCATCAACTGCTTCACGCTGCACCGCCTGGAGGGCATATTTCAGGTCCTCTTCGCTGAGTGTGTTGCGGCGGCGAATGATCTCTAACAATCGCTGGAGTAAATCCTCGGCATATTGAGCGGCATCCTCGTCCCCAAATATCTGCAACTGGTCGTGACGGGGGACAATCTGCACACCCAGCTTTTCTTCAATAAGCTTCAGATTCTGGTCATGAGAGCCGACCAGAATCTCCAGTTCGCGACTGTGATAGGTTACTGCTCGGGCCACTGATTTATTCTCTGTCTTTGTACTGTCTGAGTTCGTGACAGATTTCTCCTCCGACTGTGGGGGAATACTTGTCGCCACAGAAATATTGCTCCTACGTTTGTGATAGTAAGCAAACGATCAGAGTATCACTGAAGCTATCCTGGCGGCCAGTGCATGCGCCGGCCGCCGAGCAGATGAAAATGGAGGTGGTCTACGGATTGCCCGGCAGCGGCGCCAACGTTGGTCACCAGCCGATAGCCATCTTCAGCAATTCCCTCGGCTTGGGCGATCTGCGCCGCCACCAGATTGCAATGCCCCAGCAGCGCCGCCTGCTCTTCGGAGGCGTCAGCCAGGTTCTCGATATGTTGAATAGGGATGATCAGAATGTGTGTGGGGGCCTGCGGGTTCAGATCGCGGAAGGCGACCACCTGCTCGTCGCGGTAAACGATGTCACTGGCGATTTCGCCTGCGGCAATTTGACAGAATATACAGCTCATAAGCGGTACTCCCTGTGCGGTTGTTACTTATACCCGGACTGCCCCAAAGCGCTGGCCGCCTAGTGAAAGCGCCTCAATATCGGTGAGGACGGTCTGCAGCCCCAGTATAGTGCAAGAGTTCGGATCACGGGCTACCTGGCAGGGCAAGTGCAGGTAGGAGGCGATAAGTTCGTCTAAGCCTTCCAGGAGTGCTGTACCCCCACTAAGTATAATTCCACCGCCGACCATCTGCTGTTTCTGGACGCGGGGCAGTTCTTCGACAAGCCATTGCAGCTCCTCAAGCAGTGGTTCAAAGGCATCAGCCAGTATTTGAGGGATTTGTTCAGCTTCCATTTCATAAGATGGTAAGTGCTGGTCATTATTGACAATAACCACATCATCCACGTGAATGGGACCGTTGGCCAAGGCTCTCCGCACTGAGCCGACCTCGCACTTGAGGTGTTCGGCGGCGCTGTCACTGAGGCGGATACCCCGCTGGCGTCTTATGGCGCGAACTATTGCCCTGTTCAGGTCATTACCCCCGAAGTGGAACGAACGGGTGGTGGTGACCAGGCCGTTGTGGAAGATGCCTACGTCGGTGGACCCCGCGCCGATGTCCACGATCAGATAGCTGTCGTCCGACTGCAGTGGCAAGTCTGCACCTAAGCCCGCCGCCAAAGAACACTGCACGTCGAGAATGTGGCCGGCTCCGGCAGCATGGAGCGAGTCATGCAGTGCCCGCCTCTCCACCTGGGTGGCATCGGCCGGTATGGCAATTACCACCATAGGAGCAAAGAGGGGGCGGCGGCCCAAAGCCCGGCGGATGAACTCTCGGAGCATCGCCACAGCAGCATCAAAGTCGGCCACAACACTGCTGCGAATCGGACGGACAATCTCTACATTATCCACTCCTCTTTCCCAAAGCTGGCGTGCCTCCGTGCCAAATAATATGGGTTTATTGTGTTGCGAGTCAAAGCCAACGAAACTGGGCTCGCGCAGCACCACGCCCTGACCCTTGGCAGCAATATGCACCCAAGCGCTACCTATATCTATAGCAAGTTGGTCAGTCCAGGGCAGTATTGGCATAGCAGTACTACGGCTTGACTTATCCGATCCGACCGTTTGCGGAGGAAGAGTCCCTCTGTGTACTGCAAGATTTTAGCACACACCCGACAAGAACGCAAGAGTTCATCGAACATGTGTTCGTAGCCGTTGGACTGGTTTAGGGTTTGACAATGGCTTGGAGGGACTGTTATAATCTGGCTTGATCTTCATACCGTGGTAACTTCATCAGTGTAAACTGGCTTGATAGGGATTTGCTTGCAATAAGGAGACGACAATGACACGCCTGCAAGAGGTGGAAACAAAGCTCCAGCGTGTGCGAGATTTTATGAGCGCCAGAGGATTGGACGCGGTGGTTTTTACTCGGACTGTCAACTTTCAATGGCTTACTGCGGGTGCTGATAATCATGTGGTTATTGATAGCGATATAGGAGCCGTGCCCATAGTGGTAACCGCTGACAGCCAGCACGTCATTACCAACAATATTGAGGCTGTGCGCCAGGAAGAAGAGGAGATCGGCGGGCTGCCCTTTGAGATTCGCTTTATGAACTGGTATGATGAGAATCCTGAGGCGATGCTGGCTGAAATCGTGGAGGGACGGATTGCCAGCGACGGGGGCTGGCCGAAGAACGCTGAGATTATGGACGGGCCACTGGCACGATTGCGCTGGAGCCTGCTGGAACCTGAAATTGAGCGCTACCGCGAGCTTGGACGGATAACTGCCCAGGCTCTGGGCGAGGTGGCTCGCGAGATTGAGCCGGGCATGACCGAGCACGAGATCGGTGCGAAATTGGCAGCCAAACTCATTGCCCAGAATGTTATTGTTTCGGTGCTATTGATTGCTGCCGACGAGCGCATATATAAGTATCGCCATCCTATTCCCACAGATAACAGGCTGGAGAAGCAGGCCATGTTGGTGGTGGGGGCGCGTAGGTGGGGATTGGACATATCGGCCACGCGGCTGGTTCATTTTGGGAGGCTACCAGATGAGCTGGCCGACAAGCACCGGGCGGTCTGCCAGATTGACGCTGTTTTCATTGGTGAGACTCGGCCGGGCGTAGCGGTGAGGGATATCTTCGCCAAGGGTGTCGCCGCCTACGAGGCTAATGGTTACCCTGATGAGTGGAAGCTGCACCATCAGGGTGGGGCGACCGGCTATGCGCCGCGCGATTACAAAGGAACAATGGAGTGTTCCGAGACGGTTCTGGAGAATCAGGCCTTCGCCTGGAACCCTTCAATAACTGGCACAAAATCGGAAGATACCATCATAGCAACAGCGGACCAGACTGAAGTGCTCAGCACCGACGAGCAGTGGCCGATGTTAGAGGTTGACTATGCAGGCGGCAAGCTGGCTCGGCCTGACATACTGGTTCGCTAAAACTGTAGCAGAAGAGGCAGCAAAGTGCGCTTAGAGAAGCTCCAGATGCGGGGGTTTAAGACTTTTGCGGATAAGACCGAACTGGAGTTCGGGCCAGGTATAACTGCTATTGTCGGGCCTAACGGTGTGGGCAAAAGTAACATTGCTGACGCCGTTTTGTGGGTATTGGGAGAGCAAGGAACCATACCGTTACGGGTAGAGAATGCCGAGGGAGTTATCTTTGCGGGTTCCGAGGATCGGCGGCCACTGGGCATGGCGGAAGTGGGCCTGACTCTGGACAACTCTGATGGTACTCTGGACTCAGAGTACTCCGAGATCGAGATCGGCCGCCGCCTGTTTCGCACTGGTAAGAGCGAGTATCTGATCAATCGCGACCGGGTCCGGTTGAGTGATGTCCGGGATCTGCTGGTGGATAGTGGGCTGGGTACTGACTCGTATGCTTTGGTCGGCCAGGGTAAGATAGAAGCGATCCTCAGCGCTCATTCCGAGGATCGTCGGGAACTTATTGAGGAAGTTGCCGGGGTTCGCAAGTACCGCATTCGGCGCTCGCAGGCCGAGCGGAAGCTGTCTGATGCCGAAGATAACCTCATTCGTATCCGTGACATCATCCACGAACTACGTACCCAGCGTGAGCCCCTTGAGCAGCAAGCGAAAGTAGCCCGTCGCTATAAAAAGCTCTCTGCCCGGCTGCATGAGTTGCAGCGGGGCCTGCTGGCTGCTGACTACAACGAACGGCGGCAGCGGCGGGGGGCAATTCTTAATGACATTGCTGTGGTTAAGGCTGATCTGCAGGCCACGGGCAACCAGTTAAGTAGCCTTGAAGCTCAATACGAGCAGGATATTGCCCAGGTTGACAAGCTGACCACCCGGCTGGAGGAGTTGCGCAACCAGCGGAGAGAAGCGCAGCATGAGCTGGATAGGCGGCGCAATGCCCGGGCGGTGGCCTCTGAGAAGTTGCGGAGCATAAACGAGCAGCGCCAGCACATTGAAGAGCAACGGCGGCAGGCGCAGCAGCGCCTTCAGCAACTACGAACAGAGATAGACAAGCTGGGGAAATTGCAAGCTGACCAGCAGGAGCAGCTTAAGGCTCAGCAGAGCAAGCTGGCTGCTCTGAGGAAAGCCGTTGCCGAGCGGGAAGAAGAGCATCGTGCGATTCTGGCCCGTAAAGAGCAAGTGCTGCAACAGCACAGCGAACTGTCTGGCCAGGTGGCTGAGGTGGAGAATGAGGTGTTCACCCTGCAGGGCTTGCAGAGTGAACTGGACGAGCGTATCCAGCTCCTGGCTGGTCAACAACAGCGAGTTGAACACCAGCGCAACGAGCTGCAGAATAGTATTGAAGAGCTGCGTCGTCAGCAGGAGACTCTGGAACAGCAGAGAGAAAAGCTTAGCAGGCAACTGAGGGAGACCCGCCAGCAGCATGCGGCGCTGATTAATACTCTGCGGGAACATCGGCGCAAGCGAGATCACTTGGCAGAAGCAGTGGCAGCCGACGAGTCGCGCCAGGCACTGTTGGAGGAGTTGCAGCGTGACCACGAGGGGTATGCCGAGGGCCCGCGGGCACTGCTGGAGGCTGCCCGCAGTGGGAAGCTCAGTGGTGTGCAAGGGCTGATCGCCGATTTTCTGGATGTGCCGCGCCGGCTGGAGGTGGCAGTAGAGGCAGGGCTGGGCGCTCAACTGCAGTGGGTGCTGGTTTCGTCAGAGCAAGATGTTCAGCGTTGTGTGAAGTATCTGCAAGAGCATAATCTGGGTCGGGCTACGGTGATTGCCACGAATATGCCCATTCCGGGCTTTGCCGCGCGGACAACTGTGGGAGTAGGGCGTACGGTTCGGGGCGTGCATGGCACTTTGGATTCTCTGCTTAGCTATCCTCGCAAATTAAGCCGTGTGCTGGACTATTTACTTGGCGACGTATTGGTTATTGATGACCTGGAGGTAGCGACTCGTTTGCGTCCGATGCTGGCCGGCCCGGTGAAGATGGTGACCCTGCATGGAGAGGTAGTTGGTCCGGCCGGGCAGATATCTGCGGGAAGCTTGGCTGGGGATGTACAACACTCGTTTGACCGCAGGCGGGAGGTTGCTGCTATTGAAGAACACTTGCAGCAACTGCGTTCCTGTCTGGCGGCGATGTGGGAGGTAGAAGAAAGGTTAGAAGGCCAGAGCCAGCAAGTCGGCGAGCGCGTTCAGGCGCTGGAGAAGCAGCTTGGCGAAATTGATAAGCAATTGGCGGGTATTGAAGGTGATTTGCGACATGCAGGCGATCGCTTCCGCGCAGCTCAGAGTGCATACCAGGAGATAGCCGAAGAGATTTCGGTACTGCGCGAGCGTCGGCAGCAGGCTGACAACAGATGCAGCGAAGCCGAAGGCCGACGGCTGGCGCTGACCCATCAACTGCAGGGGAACGAGCGCGAATTGGCGGAACTGCCCTCCGTAGAGGCTACTGAACAGAGCTTGGAGAACAGCCGCGAGCAGTTGATAGTGGTTCGCGTCAAGGTAGCCGAACTGGAAGAGAAAGTGCGCTCCAGCGCGGCTCTGGCCGACCGGCAGCAACGGGAGCTGCGCCGGGTTGAGCAGGAGATCGCCGATTATGAAAGAGAGCTTGTGGAGTTGGACGAAGCCGAGAAGCAGACGCGTGATGCTCTCCAGTTTGACGAAAGTAAAGACGCTGAGCTTGAACGGCATATTCAGCAGATAGCTGAGCAGGCTGAAAGCTGCCAGGCGGCCCTTGCGGAGCTACGGGGTAGTACTTCGCAGGTGGGAGCTATCCGGCGCAAGCTGCTGGATTTACGCGAAGAGCAAAGCGAGGAACTGCACCGACTGGAACTGCGCCAGGCTCGCGAGGACGCGGAGATAGAGCATATCGTTGGAGAGCTCAAAGAGGTTTACGAGCTTACTCCACAGCAGGCTATGCAGCAACAGCCGGAGGACTTTGACATAAAATCTGCCCGCAGTGAGGCTGCGAGACTGAAGAGGCAGATCCGTGAGCTAGGCTACGTAAATGTCAGCGCCATTGAGGAATGTGAGCGGCTACAGGATCGGGAAAATTACCTCGCTTCACAACTGGAGGACCTCAGGCAGGCCTGTGATGACCTGGAGTCGGTAATAGCGGAGATTGATCGGACGGCCAAGGAGACTTTTCTGGCTAGCTTTGAGCAGGTGGCGGAGGCTTTTGATGATCTGTTCAAGTGGTTGTTTGGTGGCGGTAGCACGCGCCTGGAGCTCACTGACCCGGAGAATCCCCTAGACAGCGGGGTTGAAGTGATAATCCAGCAACCGGGACGGCGCTTCCAGAACTTAATGGCCCTTTCCGGCGGGGAGAAGGCGATGACAGCATTGGCGCTGCTTTTTGCTATGATTCGGGTTAAGCCCTCCCCGTTTTGTTTTCTCGACGAGATTGATGCCGCATTGGATGCTGCCAACTCCCGGCGATTTGCAGAGCTGCTTCAAGACTTTGCCAAAGACTCCCAGTTTGTCATCATCACCCACAATCCCGAAACCATGGAGGTTGCCGATCGGCTGCACGGTGTAACTATGGAGCAGCCCGGGGTGTCTAAGCTCATATCCGTAAAACTAAGTGAAGCGCAGCGCGAAGCCGAGCGCTGGGCTGCGGCTGAGGAAACGGTAACAGCAGGCAGTGGTACTGACAAAAAATCAGCGCCGACCGGCTGAGGGGAGAAGGTCTTGGTAACCACCTCAGCGAACCGTTGATCCGACCTCTGTAATGCTGATAAGAGTTTCGGCCTGCAACTCACGAAAAGGAGAAAGGTGAGAATAAATGTCAGCTACAAAAGAGAAACTAGCCTTGTTGGGCGGACCAAAGGCCATTCAGACCGATCCTGGCGATATCTTTGATTGGCCGATCATTACTGAAGAGGACGAGGCTGCCTGTCTGGAATGCCTGCGAGCCAGGAGGATGTCACACACCGACATCACTGAACAGTTTGAGCAGGAGTTTGCTCAGTGGCACGGTGTCAAGTATGCGCTGGCTCACAATA
>JALGTS010000359.1 GCA_029821255.1 Candidatus Zipacnadia bacterium | reverse complement strand
CAGTTCCTGTTCAGCTTCCAACCAGCGGTATACTTCAGCAGGGCATTTGCTGATACACGGCTTTCGCAAGCAGCGCACACAGACCTGCGGATCAATGACCGCCAAGTGGGAGTTTTGTTCATCTACCTCGTACTTGACGGTGTAGAGCTTATCGTCCAAACCCTTATTGGCATCAGGCTTCATAATCACCGGCTTATCGTTCATATGAAGGACAATCCTCCCTCAATGGCATCTTATCGTTCATATGAAGGACAATCCTCCCTCAATGGCATCCCAGGCCATTGCCCAGGGCTTGCGTCGCCGCAGCGCCTCCTTGATTATCTCCCACTGCTTCTGCCGTTTGGTCTTGTCATCTACCGTCAGCATCTCCTCAAACGCATATGCCGCCAGCGGCGGATAGACCTTCAGGATCGGATGGCGTTCCATGAACTTGGTGGCCTTGCGATATTTGCGCAGGTCGGCAATAGTTGGAGTTGCCTCTTCCAAGCGCTGGCGGTAGTGGCCCAGCGTACGCTCGGAAAAATCACCCTTGTGGTGAGCCTCAATAGCTGTCTCCGCTGCCGCCTTGCCCGACAGGATAGCGTGATTGCTGCCTTCGCGATGGATGCCATTGACCAGTTGGGCCGCGTCGCCGACGATCATTACACCATGCCCGAACAGCGCCGGCATCTTATCGTAGCCGCCCTCGGGAATAAGATGCGCCATATATTCGGCCGGCTCGGCTCCCTCAACCAACGGGGCAACCGCCGGGTGCTGCTTGAGCTGCTGGAGTAGATCGTGGGGCGTATCGGGCACCTCAGCAAATTCGGACAGCAGCACTCCTACCGCCAACGACAGCGAGCTTTCGTTAGTGTAGATAAAGGCAGTGCCCAGCATACCCATCGTTGGCGCCCCGTACATCTCAATAGTGGCACCTTCGCCCTCGTCCAGTCCGAAACGCTCCTCAATGACCTCGGGATCCAGCCGCAGTAACTCCTTTACGGTGAGCGCTGCACTGCTAGGATCTAAATCCTCATGCATACCGAGTTCGCGGGCCAGTATCGGATTGACTCCTTCGGCCAGAATAACCACCGGCGCATAGACCTCTCCTTGGGGCCGCCCTGTGCGCACGCCCACGACCCGCCCGTCCTCTCGGAGCACCTCGTCCACCTTGGTCTCACTGATAATCAGCGCACCAGCCGCCTCCGCTTGCTGGGCAAAATACTGGTCTACCTTCACCCGCAGGACCGTAAAGGCATTGGGTACATCCTCGGCGAATTTGGCGCTGCGGTAGCCCAACTTGATGGCCGAATCCTCGGTCATAATCCAAGCATTCTGCTCAATTACACAGCGCTCCAGCGGCGCGTCCTTCCAGAATTCGGGCCAGACCTCCGCCGTCGGCCGCGTATAGAGCACGCCGCCCATCACGTTCTTAGTGCCGTGCCCGGCTTGCGCCCGCGCTCAATGATGATAGTATCCAGGCCCGCACGAGCACAGACCGTCCCTGCCGCCAGCCCAGCCGGCCCGGCCCCGACCACAATTACATCAAATTTGAGCTTGTCCGGCACTTCTGTTTCAGTAGCACCAACTTCCGCAACCTGCGTTTCCGTCATTACTTATATCTCCTCAGTTACTTCGGTACGACAGGCATCCCGCCTGTCGGCTCGGCTGTTCTGGCTTTCAGTCGCACAGGCATCCTGCCTGTGGAACACGGGCTGGAAGCCCGTGCCACCGACACAACTATCCCCCATATCCCAGACAAGATGAGTAGATCGTTTACTCGTGTACCAGATGGCACTTTAGACCAAGCCATATAGCATTTGCTACCCGAAATAATGCAAGGGCGTCACCCACAGTTGCTATTTTCAAGCCATATAGCATTTGCTACCCGAAATAATGCAAGGGCGTCACCCACAGTTGCTATTTTCCAAGAGGCTCGGGAGGGTACATCTTTGGTCTCACAAACATCGAACCATTCCAGATGAATAGATCACTTTCTACAGCGGTAGTTTCTAGACATATCTCCTTGTATCCGTCACCGTTTACATCCTCAAATGTATATTGCACTGTTCTCTTCCTTGGCAGTAGCGAAGCACCACCAAAGGAATATTTGGTTTCTAAAGACCAGACTTCCTCGGGTTGATATGAATCCGCAAAAGCGATCAGCTTAGTGATTGTATGCCATCCTCTTGGAGTAG
>JALGTS010000053.1 GCA_029821255.1 Candidatus Zipacnadia bacterium | reverse complement strand
AGCCTCGCCGCATCGATATTTCCCTGGATCAATAATACAGTAGACCTTGGCCCACAGACACGACGGTAAAACTGCGCCACTTGCTCAGCACTAAGCTGTTGGATACTGCTGGGCGAGCCTAACTCAGAAAACCGATAAGGATGATGCTGAAATAATGTTGCCCGCAGTAGTTTCTCCGCTACATTGTCAACGTCCCCCTGACGGGCAGCAAGCTGCGCCAAGGTGAGTTGCTGCAAGCGTTGGAACTCTTGCTCCGGGAAAGTCGGATGCTGTAAGCAATCAGCCAGAATATCTAATACCTTCAAGCTGTCGTCAGGCAGGCAGCAGGCGGTCAGGCCGAAGCTGTTGCGGCCTGAGTAAGCTTTGATTTCGGCGCCTATACTGTCAATAGCCTCGGCAATCTCACTGCGACTTCTTTGCTTAGTACCGCGCAGAAGCATCTGGGCCATTAGCCGCGTGATCCCACTGTTGCGCTCGTTCTCATACCGCAGTCCAGCGCGCGTAGCCGTGGCAATATGGAGCGCTGGCGCCCCTGGCTCAACTCTGATTAACACCGTCAGGCCATTGTCAAGTACATATTTCTTCGTCCGCGGGGCAGACACTTTCTGCTGGTCAACAGTAGCTGCTTCAGTCTCCATCGCCGCCGGAACCAAGCTGGCGACGACGTAGCGGTCAGGGAGCAGGTATTCACGGGCTGCTTCGCGCACCTGTGCAGCGGTGACTGCTCGTATACCCTCCAGATACTTGTCGCTGAAGCCCAGATTGCCAGTCAGCAGCAGGTCTGCACCCAGTATCTCCGCCTGCCCCGCCGCCGTCTCCTGAGCATAAGTAAATGCAGCCTCTTTTTGCCGCTTGGCTCGCTGCAGTTCGTCCTTATCAACCAGTTCATTGGCTAGCCGTTGAGTAACCTGCAGTATCTGCTGCTCCACAGCTTCAATGTTAGTAGCATCCAGAGTAGCAGATACGACGAAAGTGCCCGCTCCATAGGCAGGTGTATCCGACCATACACTCACCGCATCCACCAATCCCAACTCATCGCGCAGCAGCCGAGGCAAGCGGGCGCTGTCGCCGTGGCCCAGAATATATGCCAGTACGTCTAGGGCGTATAGGTCTGGATGAAACAGATCCACGGTGCGCCAGCCCAGGAGCAAGTGGGCCCGCTGCAGCCCCTCACGCTTACGGCTAATCCGACGAACGGTAGTAGGAGCCGCTTCATCAGGCAGAACTATCGGCGGGCCTGGGCGGCGCGGGTAATGACTAAGGGCTACCTCAAGTCGGTCGGCGATCTCTTCTCCATCAAAGTCGCCGACAGCAACTGCCACCAGATTGTCGGGCGTATAGTAGGCCTGGTGGAACTTGACTACGTCCTCCCGCGTCAATGCGGCGAACTTAGCAGGATAGCCGATAACCCGATAGCGTTGCGGATGCCGCCGGAACATTGTCTGATTAAACAGCTCCAATACAGCACGCTGCGGGTCATCGTCAACCCGGGCGATTTCCCGGATGATAACTTTAATCTGATTTTCCACTTCTTCCTCAGGGAAGGTGGCTCCCAGCACATAGTCGCCCAGCAGATCAATGGCCTCGCCTACTTGCTGTGCGGAAGTAGTTATGTGATAACAGGTATGATCGTAAGTAGTATAGGCGTTCACATAGCCGCCCATAGCCGCCTGAGCCTGATCAATTTCCGCGGCAGTGCGCCGCGCTGTACCACGATCGCAGCAATGCTCAACAAGATGAGATATACCTGCACCCAGATATTCACCTTCGTAGACGCTCCCTACACCAACGTAGAAGCGCACAGCAGCAACCGGT
Organism: Candidatus Zipacnadia bacterium; assembly: GCA_029821255.1. Taxonomy (GTDB): domain Bacteria; phylum Armatimonadota; class Zipacnadia; order Zipacnadales; family Zipacnadaceae; genus JALGTD01. The sequence continues at coordinate 5,811 of JALGTS010000053.1, read as the reverse complement.
GCAGCATGATCCTCCTCAACCACTATCTGCGCGCCATTAGGCAAGGCCCTATAAAGAGGCTGGCCAAACCCGGCTGAGGCCAGTGTGATCACTGCTACGGCCATACTCCCCAGGCACGTAAAGCTCTTCAATGCATGGTTCGTGCAAGACATATAGGTACTCTCCGGCGAGTTTATTGCAAAGCGGATAGGGCAGCCTCAGCAGACTCAAGTGCACTCGTTACATCCTGGCGGCCACTTAACGACAGGTACAAAGCCCATCTTAGTGCATCAAAGATTCTCTGGCGACTCTGAGCCAGCAGGCTTTGACTCTGGCTGACCGTAGCGGCTAATGCCCCCCAGATAGGATCGGCCCGGCTGACTTCACCGCAGTGCGGGCCACTGGGCAAGCCTCCTAACTTCAGCAGCTCGGCCTGGCTTTCGGGCTGGCATACCATACGGACAAATTCCAGACACTGTTCCTGATGGCTACTGCCGTTGACGATGCCCAGCCCTTCCCCAATCAGATGCGTGACCGACTCTTCTGCAGCAGGCAATGCTATCATCTGCACCGGCAGATCAAAATCCGGCTGGGTGACGATATGTTGCAGCCACCAGGTATCGGTAACAAGCATAGCCAGTCTGCCCTCAGCAAACAAGTTTTCCAGCTCCGCCAGCCTCCAGGTTAGCACTTCGGGTTGAGCGAACTCCGTCAATTGTCTGTAGAGCTGCAGTGCTTCGGTCCCAGCATCTGTGGCCAGTGTGTAACCCTCTTCGGTATGGAGGTTACCGCCGAGGGCCCAGATCATCTCGGTTAACATCTCCCCAGCACCTTGGCACCCGGGTAGGCCTATCCCGTAGATATCCGGTGGCTTGTGGAGCTTCTGGGCAGCCTTCCGGACATCTTCCCACGTCCGCGGGAGGTCCAGGCCAGCTTCTGCAAAGAGGTCAGTGCGCACTACCAGGCCTCGGCCCCCCAGGCGCCACGGCACCGCCTGTAAACGACCGGCAGTTGTAAAGAGATCTAACACTTGCGGATAGAAGACTGCCCGCTGCGAAGCATGCAAGGCAGCCCCAAGCGAGCGCAGCAGGCCTTTGAATTGGGGGAGCCAGGCATTGGGTACCACGACCATATCGGGTGCTGTCATGCGCTCCGGACCGCTCCAGGCCTGCAGGCGCTGATAAGCAGTGCTGGGAGGATGAGGGTTGAGCACAATCCGGTAGTCGTGGTGGTTAAGATTATACCGCGCAACCAGATTTTGGATCGGTGCAAGTTCGGTAACGGGCCCGTCGTGCCAGACAAAAAGCTGAATGAACCGGGGCGGTTGGTAATCAGTTTCTTGGCCAGCAGCCCCACCAATTATCAACGCACTTAGAATAACTGTCAAACCTGCTATCAGTGCTCGCATACCCCCAGCCAACTTATTCACCTCGCAATAGATAGGGCCGCGACCAGCATGGCCGCCGCCCTATGTACCTAAAAGTGCTACCCTCTGCGGGTAGTAGCGTACACCTCCGGTTTCGAGCTACTTTGAGCTACTCGGGTATATATCCCAGGGCAAGTAGATAATCTCGCGTGGTTGTGACAACCTCTTCGTGCTCTTGCGGCACGTAGTATCTGCCAACGGGGCGGAAGGAGCGAGCATGAAGGTCAACCGCAAATGTCGCGCCCTCTTTGCTAGCCGCGCCAACACCACCGAGAGCATATTTGTGGGCAAACGCCTCACTGGGTTTAACCTCAGTAACAGCCCCACCAGCCTGCTCGCCTTCCTCGCTTACTACTGCATACCGAGAAATACCAGCTGTCGTGTCGTAAACGTACCATTCCGTGGTAATCTCCAATGTGGCCTTGGTAGGCGGCTTCATCGTCATGCCCATACCCACTCCACCGCCGGGCACCATCGGACCGCCTGGTCCTACTGGCGGATAACCGCCCGGCCCTACCGGCGGATAGCCACCCGGCCCTGGTACTCCTGGGTAGCCGCCAGGCATCATCCCCGGGCCGCCGGGCACCATCGGACCGCCTCCGGGCATCGGTGGCGCATACCCCATACCCGCACCCGGTAGTCCCATGCCCTGGCCGCCCATCGCTGGCATGCCCCCTGGCATACCTGGGCCCATCATACCACCTCCAGCCATTGCTCCACCCATGCCTCCGCCCATCATACCACCGCTATACCCGACAACTGCACCAATGATCGGTTCAATAGGTACACAGACCTCTGGAGTCATCGCACCACCCATACCCATGCCACCTGCGCCCATACCAGCCATACCCATGCCACCTCCTGAGGCCCCAGCCCCTACGCACAGATCAAAGTCCTGTTCAAAACTTTGGGTCTTTCCACTGGCCCGTCGCACTTCTCCCTTGCCCACCGCCTTGTTGACTTTCTGCGTAATGGTGTCTTCAAAGGCCACAATGCGCCCGGCATCCAGGGAGAAGTACGAGATTCGCTTGATGGAGATATCTCCCTTGAACTTGTACCCGGCAATTCCCCCGGCGGCACCCATACTTCCGGGCCCACCCATCGCCCCTGGTCCCCCCATGGGGCTACCGACACCACCCATAAGTGGGCCACCGGGCATAGGAGGTCCCATAGCAGCACCAGCACCAGGCCCGCCCCCACCCATTCCGGGCACCGGCGGCATCGCCCCGGGTCCGGCTCCCATCCCAGGAGCCATTCCTGAGGGCCCGGCCACGCCTGCTCCGGGTGCTCCGGGCATACCTGCACCGCCTACTTGCTCTTGGCGCTGCGGCAACAGCCCCATAATCTCAATCATCGCACCGCTCTCGGTATACGTGCTGACAATACGTGCACAGCGATGGTTACCGCGATATTCAAAGCTATCCAAACGGTGAGTGGCAGAAACAATAGTTGGCTCAATGCTGGTAGGGCTCAGCGCTACCGCCATATCGCCCTGCCAAGTATCGCCTACTCGCACCGGGCCTGCGGGCAGCTCAATAAAACTCTGGCCCAGCGGGAAGTCAGGCTGCTCCTCGTGCATCTTCTCAATCCGGCCCAAGGGAAAGACCTTGAAGCGATACTCGCCACCGGCCGTAGGAAGAACTTGGGCATAGGAGTCGGGGATGTCCTTTTCTTCCTTTTGCACCTTCCCCTCCATCCAGACCTCTTTCGGCCACAGCCAAGAGACTGTGTAGTAACCGCTCTGCAGGTCCTTATCAACCACGGCCCGTCCGGTCGCCGAGGGACTGAGCACGTCTTCAACCCAGCGCCCGTCAATCTCAATATCTATGTGTGAGGGTAGACCTACCAGCCCCGACTGTCCCATTCCGCCGCCCATGCCCACACCACCACCCGGCATAGCCGCTCCGCCACCCATAGGCCCACCTGGCATCCCTCCGCCAGCCATTGGGCCACCCATCCCCATCTGCGGTGGCTCGCGCAGTTCCTTGCCGGCATCACCCGGCACATTGACGGTGGTTTTGCCCCGAATCTTGTAGTTGGACGACTGCCCCCGCTTGTAATTAGTTTTTAGCTCAACGGTGGGACCAATCTCCGCAGGATCAATATCGTTGGCCACAGTAATAGCCACACTGTCCTGGCCCTGCTGTCGGCCCGAGCCATCAAAGCCGGTGGCAGTAATGGTATACTGGCCATCGGGGTAAGCGCGCTCTTCGCCACGATATAGTTGTGTATTCCACTTGATGGAAAACGGTGACATCACCGCTGCCAGGTACGGGTCCTGGCTAGGGCTTATGCTGTAGGTGATCCAGCCTTCCCCTGGTTGGGGCTTAGTAGCCTTGATCTGGACAATACCGTGGACCGTAGCCCCCGCGGACGGGGATAGTATCCGCACCTGCGCTTCGGCTACACCAGGCAAAACACTGCCCAACATTATCACAATCACAACAAGACAAAGAGCAATATTCATTCCTGGCCGTAGACTCATAAGCTTACGCCCCTTTGTCCCATACAGAGGACTGTTAACTATTGTGAGTTTTTGGCGACGCGCTGTATCAATGCCCGCAGTTGCTTAGCAGATTCTTCCAATGACTGAGGGACAACCCTGGTATTGGCGACGGTCGTCATGTAGTTAGTATCCCCACTCCACCGGGGCACAATATGCAGGTGGATGTGGTCATCAATGCCCGCCCCGGCAGGCTGTCCAATATTCATTCCTAAGTTAATGCCCTCGGCCCCTAATGCCTCCTGGAGGGCCTGCACACACCATTGCGCGATCAGCATCAGCTCGCTGATTTCATCCGCATTGAGCTTTGTCAGATCACCGACATGACGATAGGGCACCACCATTAGATGACCGCTGTTATACGGAAAAGTGTTCAACAACACGCCGTTGTGGGTCCCGCGATATAGCACATAGTTGGCTATGTCATCGGACGCACTCAGTTTATCACACAGGATGCACTTGTCAGGCTTCTCTGCTACCACGTAGTCTAATCGCCAGGGTGCCCATATATGTTCCATTTACGATTCTCATCGGTTCCGTCGTATAGTGTCAAGCCACTACCTATACCACAGGATAGCCACAGCCAAGCAGGCTAAAACCCAGATAATCGAAGCATATTTAGCCACGGCGTCCAGCCAGGCCTCCTTGCTGCCGGGCGTGTGCCGCGTCATGTCACTTCCTCCACCCATAGCTGCCGAAAAGCCGTCGGCTTTCGTCTTCTGTAGCGCTACGGCCACAATGATGGCCACGCCACTCAGTATTGCTATAGCTGAAGCAATATTCAGCATCCTTGCTTCCTCCTGCCTATTCCTTAAAACATTTGCTGCAAGACTATCCTGCGATCAGTCCACTTCTATTGTACACAATGCCGGTGCTATCGTCAAGCCTGCCCCCCTACTTGACGCACACTCTGCGCTCTGGATATACTAAGCATAGTCACACTATCCGGCTCCACAATATGCCCAATAGTACCGCCCACAACTACCCCACACCTGCTATGGCAACGCGAAAGACTCTGGGCGAAGCAGTTACCTGCACTGCCACTGGCGTTCAATCGGGGCGGCAACTTACCTTAGCCCTACATCCCGCCTCAGCGGGAACCGGCCTCCAGCTTACCCGCACCGACATCGGCAAGCAATGGCCTATCAGCCCCCAGACCGCCTTTGCGGCAGGCCCCGGTACTGCCGTCGGCAATTCACAGGACCATGTTCTGTTTATGGAGCATCTATTGGCCGCCCTGGCCGCAGCGGGAATCACTGATCTGATAATTGAAATCTCCGGGCCGGAAATTCCCCTGTTTGAAGGTGGCGCTGTCAAACTATGGGAGATGATTCAGTCGGCAACTATAAAGTCCCTGGACAGGGAAATAGCCCCGATAGTCCTATCCCAGCCCGTAATCATCAGTAGTATTGACTACTCTCTTTACGCCGTCCCCGATGAGACTCCTGCATACTATTATCTGTTCAGTAGCGAGCATCCCCTCATCGGGTACCAATGGGCCAGCTTCGTGCCTGCCACCGACGACTTTGGCCAAGAGCTTGCTCCGGCCCGGACCTTCATTGCCATTGAAGAGGCGGAGGCAGCGCGCCAGGCGGGAATGCTCAAGGGCGGCAGCACAAAGAACGCAATAGTAATATACCCCGATCGGCTCTCGGAGACACCTGCCCTGCCCCAGGCCTTTGCCCGCCACAAGCTGCTGGACCTGATGGGTGATCTTTACCTGCTGGGTCGGCCCATCCAGGCTCACATCATCGGCTCCCGCAGCGGCCATCAGCAGAATCATCAACTGGTACAAAGGCTGGCTGAGATTAGCCAGCATCAGGCCAATCCGGCGCTTCGGTAACACTTACACCCCGTAGGTGCCCCCTTCAACGCACTGGCCGCTAAAGCCCCCCGCGCCCAC
>JALGTS010000052.1 GCA_029821255.1 Candidatus Zipacnadia bacterium | reverse complement strand
ACCCTCTTTGCCTGCCCCGGCTGACTTATCTGCCTATGCTTTATTGGGCGATCGAATCATGGCTGGGGCGGCAGGGATCGAACCTGCGATGCGGGATCCAAAGTCCCGTGCCTTACCACTTGGCTACGCCCCAGCTACTACTGCCTTTCTCTCAAGCGGTGCTGGGCGATGGCAATGTGTTCGGGCTTGTCTACGTCAAAAGATATCTCGGGGTATGGTGAGTTAACCACCATAGCCTGACACCCCAATATCTGGTTGGCATGCTGCACGATATCAGCCACCGTCAAGCGGCCCAGTAAATAGCGGAGTATGAAACGACTTCCCAGAAGCCGGGCCAGGCGAATGGGATTTTTGCGGGCAGCGAAGGCCTGCTTTAATCGTTGCTGTTCGCGCTCTACGAACTGCCGGCTGATGAGTGCCAAGTTGCCACCGGTAAAGGCACCATCACGTAGCCGTACCACCACATGGCCGGCTGTCCTGTACAGTGAACTTGCTTGCTCAGCATTGACTATACTGTAACATAATTCCGCGCCGCTGTCGAGTGCTTCAGCAACGAAATGATCCACGGCCTCAGCAGTCAACAGCGGCAAGTCTGCGGTGACCAGTAGAGCCTTTTGGTAATCCTTGTGGTACTCCAGCCCTGCCATAATTGTGTCCACGAAGCTCTCCCCGGTTGCCTCAATTCGGGCTGTCCCCTCTGGTAGGATCTGCTGCACCGGTGAGTCAGGGGCAGTCACTACCACTACTTCACTGACAAGCTGGGCGGCCTTTAACGCGTTCACCACCCGGTTTACTACTGCTTGCCCGCCTACCTCCAGCATGGCTTTGTGGCTCAGGCCGCTTGCCCGGCTGACCGGCTCGGATTTAGTGCCTGCGGCCAGCACAATGGCCGCTACTGGCTTGACTTCGCTCATAATCTCCTCCTGTCAGCTTTCTACCAGCCTTGCCCCATACTTAACTGGTCGGACTGCGATTGCCCGGTAGCCGGCTTGGCTCACTGCGGCAGCTGCCTGCCGGGCCTCCGCTATAGTGGGCAATATACAGAAAACTGCTGAGCCCGAACCCGACAGCGTCGCCGATATCCCACTTATCTGCGTGATATCCCTCTGCAATTCGGCGACTTGCGGCCACCGGGAACAGACGGCTCGCTGAAAGCAGTTAAAGAGATGCCGGTCGGTATCAAGCTGCCCCTCTACCAGTGCCTGCTGGGCAGCGGCAGTAATCCTGCCGTCAGTGAAGTCGTCGCGTTCCAGCAGCTCATACGCCTCCGCGGTAGAGATGCCCAAGTCGGGCCAGGCTACCACCAGGGAACGCTCTTTCCACCACCCACTTATACTCTGGACCTGTTCGCCGCGTCCTGATATCACCGCCGTCCCACCGTACAAAAACAGCGGCACATCGCTGCCTACTTTTGCCGCCATCTGGTGCAACTGCTGTTGAGAGAGTGGTGCTTCGGTCAATTGACTCAGTCCCAGCAGCGTTGCTGCTGCATCACTGCTCCCTCCCCCCAGCCCGCGGCCAGCGGGGATATGCTTGGTGAGCTGAATCACAACGCCGCCGGGGCTACCGACCTGCTCAATAAATATCGTTGCCGCGCTATAGCACAGGTTCTGCCGGCCCTCGGGTGCCCAGCGGCCACGAACGCTGACCGTTATCCCATCTTGGACTGCTCGCAGCGTCAATTCGTCGGCCAGGGAGATGCACTGCACCAGGCTACGCAGCTCATGATAGCCGTCAGCGCGCCTGCCCAGGACCTCCAGGGTCAAGTTGACCTTAGCAGGGGCACACAGCTTTATCTCAGCGCGGGTGTGTGCCATCGTTAGGTAGCCTCGCTGAGATGATAGACGGCGTTAGCCAGGGCGACAAATTCGCCAAAGTCAAGCGTTTCACCTCGTCGGCTGCCGTCAATACCAGCTTCGGTCAGAGCGGCGTCAATCTGTGGGATAGACAACTTCAGCTGCGGCGATGTTTGTAATGAGTTGCGTAGGGTCTTGCGGCGATAGGCGAAGGCACTATGCACTACGGTAAAAAAAGCAGATTCGCTTGCTACCCCCTCAGGGGCAGCCTCGCGCAGTGTCATACACAGCACTTGCGAGTTGACCTGTGGCGGCGGCCAGAAGGCTGTGGGCGGTAGCGTCGCCAGTGTCTCTATTTTAGCTACATAGTAGCGGCAAAATATTGTCAAAGAGCCATATTGCTTAGTACCCGGCTTCGCTTGCAGACGTTGGCCTACTTCCTGCTGCACGGTGATGACCATCCCGGCGAAGCGGGGCCGTGCCTGAAAGACCTTCTCCAGTATGGGCGAAGTGATGTAATAGGGCAAGTTGCCGACCACTATGCTGTTGGCACCACCCAAGGGGGCCAGACTGGCCTCCAAAAAGTCTGCTTGACGTATCTCGATATGGGCGATATCACTCACAAGCCAACCGAGAATATCACAAAGCTGACGGTCCGTCTCAAAGGTGATGATTTCCCAGGGTCTGCCCGCCAGCGGCACCGTCAGAGCACCCAGGCCGCCCCCCACCTCCACGACACGCTGGGGGTGGAACTGTTCGGCAGCCTGGACTATGCGGTGTGCAGCCTCAGCATCAACCAGGAAATTTTGCCCCAGCGACTTGCGCGGCCGGAAGCTGAAATGCCGCCTCAACCAGTGTGTACGGCGGCCCAGCGGCATACGGCAAACCTCTTCGGGTGTCCGGATCTGGGGTTGCACTTGTGGTGGTAGTCTACTGGTCTGTTTCCCCCCTGTCAAGACTACCCGTTGCGCTTAAACTAAATAGACGGTAATATGTAAGTAAGACGATTCGGGTCTATGTGCCATTCGGGAGTGTGCTGTGGCAAATATGGAAGAGCGAGTGGAGATCGGTACATTAATGGAGCGAGTTGCGGTGTATTCGCCGGAGGCGGATACGGAGATGCTGCGGCGGGCCTATGAGTTTGCGGAGAAGGCCCATGCCGGGCAGAAGCGGCTGACTGGTGATCCCTATATTACCCATCCTCTGGCAGTGGCTGATATCCTCGCCAAGATTCAGGCTGACCCGGTGGCGGTCGCTGCGGCGCTGCTGCATGACACAGTGGAAGATACTGGCGTCAGCATCGAAGATATCCAGGAGCAGTTCGGCGAGCGCATCGCCCACCTGGTGGCGGGCGTGACCAAACTGACGCGGCTTGACTTCTCCAGTCGCCAGGATCAACAAGCTCATAACCTGCGCAAGATGTTCCTGGCTATGGCTGACGATATTGGTGTGATTCTGATCAAGCTGGCTGACCGGCTACATAATATGCGGACATTGGATCCCCTGCCGGCGCAGGATCGTCAGCGCAATGCCCGCGAGACCCTCCATATCTTTGCCCCGTTGGCTCACCGGCTGGGAATCTCGCAGATCAACTGGGAGCTGGAGGACTTGGCTCTGAAGTATCTGGAACCGGCAGCTTACTGGGACATTGTCGAGAAATTGGGCCGGAGCCGCGAAGCCCGCGTGGCCCAACTGGAGTTGGTCCAGCGTGAGCTACAGGAAGCACTGGATGAAGCGGAACTACCTGCCCGGATTGAGGGCCGGGCCAAGCATATCTACAGCATCTACCGGAAGATGGAGCAGCAGCGGGTTGACTTCGGGCAGATTGCGGATCTGACGGCGCTACGGGTAATTACTGATACAGTTGACCACTGTTATGCTGCTCTGGGGGTGGTGCATTCACTGTGGATGCCGGTGGCGGGTCAATTTACTGACTACATTGCAAAACCCAAATCCAATAAGTACCAGTCGCTGCATACGAAGGTCTTCGGACCGGACAACCAGCCGATGGAGATTCAGATCCGTACCGAACAGATGCACCGGCAGGCTGAGTATGGTGTGGCTGCCCACTGGCGCTACAAAGAAGAAGACAGTGATCCGCAGCTTGATGAGCAAATCTCCTGGCTGCGGCAGATGCTGGACCTGGAGACCGACTTGGAAGAGAGCCACGAATTTCTGGAGCTTCTGGAGCTTGACCTGTTTCAGGATCAAGTATTTGTCTTTACCCCCGACGGCGACGTAATTGATCTACCTGGTGGCGCGGGACCGATTGATTTCGCTTATCGGATTCACACCGAAGTGGGTGACCATTGTGCTGGTGCCCGGGTCAATGGTCAGATAGTACCGTTGGACTACAGTTTCCAGAATGGCGATATTGTTGAGATCATCACCTCGCCTCATGCTCAGCCCAGTCGTGATTGGTTGCGCATAATCAAAAGCAGCCGGGCCAAAGACAAAGTTCGTAAGTTCCTGCGCCAGCAGACCGAAGAGGAGAATATCCGTGCGGGCCGTCAGCAGTTAGCGGAGGTGTTCGCAAAAAGCAGGAGGTTGGTGGGCAAGACACTTGACGAAAAACTGCTGGCGCCGGTCGCTGAGCATCTTAATTATCCCACCGTTGACAGCCTGCTGGCAGCAATCGGCTACGGGGAAGTTGAGCCGGCTACGGTTGTTGATCACCTCGTTCGAGGGCTGGATCGGCGTCCCCAAACGCTGACCGAAGAGGTCGAGCTAACTCTGCCGGAGGCACCTGCTGTGCCGTCCGCGGAAGAGGCAATGTTGGTTTCAGTTGAGGGGATTCGTGGCTTGGAGTGTCGGCTGGCGCGGTGTTGCAATCCTCTGCCCGGCGACGAGATTATTGGCTACGTTACACGTGGGTCGGGGATCAGCGTACATCGTAGCACCTGTAAGAATCTGGCGTATCTGCAAGAGAAAGAGCCTGAGCGGCTAGTCAGCCTCCAGTGGGCGACAGGCACCAACGAGGCGCGGTTCCGCACCCGCATAGAGATTATTGCCTCCGATCGGGTCGGGCTGCTTTCACACATAACGGCCATTGTCAGCGACTGTGACATCAACATTGTCGCCGCTGAAGCTAACGCCGAAGGCCGCGAGTTCGCCCGCCTGCTGCTCACCCTTGATATCACTAGCCGCCGGGATCTGGACCGGCTGATAGACCGCCTCCGGAAGTTGATTGATGTGATCGGTGTCCGCCGGCTGCCGGTTGCTAAAGAAGCTTCCTAAGGAGATTCCTCCAACGGACAGTGGCTCTGCATTACTGGGCCTAATGCAACTTTTCCTCGCTTTGTTGCTCTAAACTCTAAGATGTGCTTTGGTGGTTGGGTGGTGGGGCAACTCGCGATACTCCCTGACTTTGAATTTGGAGGCATTGTCGGTGCAGGTTCCTCTGATGGATCTGAAAGCTGAATATGCCGCACTTAGGCCGCAAATTAGCGAGGCAATTGATAAGACCCTCAGCTCAATGCGGCTCTTTCTGGGACCGAATGTCCAGCAGCTTGAGCAGCGCTGGGCTGAGCTGGTGGGTGTCAAACATGCCATCGGTGTAGGCAGTGGTACTGATGCGCTGATTATTGCTCTAAAGGCGATGGGTATTGGGGCGGGTGACGAAGTCATCACGGTTGGTTGGACGTTTATCGCCACCATTGAAGCCATCATTCTGGTGGGAGCGCAGCCGGTTGTTGTGGACATCGAGCCAGACTACTACTGCCTCAATCCCGAACTGCTCGAGCAGGCGATCACTCCCCGTACGCGAGCTGTTATACCGGTACATATCTATGGCCATCCGGCAGATATGACTACTATCACGGCTGCTGCGGTGCGCTATAACTTGCAGGTGATTGAAGATGGTGCTCAGGCTCATCTGGCCAGGCATGGAGGAGGGGTTGTCGGCAGCCTGGGCGACTGTGGTATCTTCAGCTTCTATATGAGCAAGAACCTCGGGGGCTACGGCGAGGGTGGGATGATTACGACCAACGACGACGGATTGGCCGAGCAGATACGGCTGCTGCGCAATCATGGCTATACGTCCAAGTACGAACACGAAATAATTGGCTACAACAGTCGCCTGGACGAAGTTCAAGCAGCTATCCTTAATGTCAAGATAGAGAAGCTACAGTGGGGCAACCAGCGACGGCGCGAGTTAGCTGCAATATATGACGAGGCGCTGGCTGATGTGCCGGTTATCACACCGGCAGTTGCCCCGCAGGCTGAGCATGTCTATCACCTCTACACCATCCGCACATCACAACGCGACGCCCTGGCGGCCTACCTTGGGGAGCACGACATTGGCTTTGCCACTCATTATCGCATGCCTGCCCACCTCCAGCCGGCCTGCCGTCCTTACGGTTTGCACCTTGCGGAGCTTCCCGCCACTGAGCAGGCTGCCGACGAAGTTCTTCAGCTACCTATCCATCCTTACCTGTCTGATGAGCAAGTTGAGTATGTGGCCGAGACGGTGCGGAAGTTCTTTGGCTGAGCATTGGCAGGCAGAGAGCTGGTATCTCCGGTCAATGAGTGATGCTCAGGGTACGCAAGGCCCGGGCGGTGGTGCCATTAGTGGCGTTGGCCTCAATCTGGAGGAGATACCGGCCACTGGGTACGTTGCTGCCGGTAGCGCTGCGTCCGTCCCACAGCACCACGTTCTGGCCAGCGGGGTGGGCCCGATTGGTCTCCAGGATGCGGATGGTGCGGCCAGCGATATTCATTATCCTGATACTACACTGGGCGGGCTGGGAGAGGGTAAAGAGGAGCCGACCGCCACCCTGCATCGGTAGGGCAGTGACGGAGGTCAGGGTAACCGGCTGGGTGCTGGTTGGTGTCACCATTAGCCGGAAGTGCCGGGTACCTGGCTCCCGGGCGGTAAAGAGATAGCGCGGCTGCAGGCGGAGGTTAACTGTTGCGCCTGTGTCAAGATCCTGTAAGGTGGCCTCGTATTGACGGGGCAGTTGCCCGATGGTCGGCCAGCGGATACTGACTTCACTGGCAGGCTCGGGCCACGTTACCACCACATTCCAGGTGTATTCGGCGGCGGTCTGGGTTGCAAGGCTGGCTGCCAAGCGCCGTTCACTATCCGCTTCTTGCAGGAACAGGTCAACGCCCCCAGCTGCGGCTGGCGGATTATCCACCTTATTTATTACAGCCGAGGGGCACAACCCGCAGAAGTTGTCAGTGTCCCGGCTGGTGCCGCTCTCGGCTACCAACTGCAGTGTCCATCCCTCGTCTTTGGCTAAGGGCTGGTCGGCCTGCACAGTCGCGGCGGAAGTATCGGTGGGCCGGGCGATAGTGAATGTGCAAGGCTGGTAAGCCTGCAACCAGAAACCACTCCACGGGGCGATCTGCCGCTGGCCGCTACTGTCGGCACTGATCATCTTGTAGCTATGCTCATTGGTGTCGTAGACCCAAGCAACTGCACACAGGATACCCAACCGGTGCGCGCTGAGCATATCATAGGTGCCGTCTTGGTAGACTGTGGCTGCACCAAAATCGGTCGGCCCAAAGAAGGGGTTACCCAGCAGATGCCAGCCTGGTTCCAGGGGCACGTCAAAATCGCCGGACGGCGCCGAACTGCCGGAGGGCGTGACGGTTACTGCATAGGGCAGGTTGACCCAGAAGCCACGTCCCAGATCCAGCTTAAGAATCTCTTCTAATGGGTCGCCGTCGTAGATGACATATTCTTCGTTGATCCGATCATAGCGGGCATAGCGGCCGATCAAGTCGCCCGCCGGAATATCAAACAGCGTGGCAGGGTGCTGATCAGGTGGTATGGCCGGCGCGGAAAGCAGTTGCAACCCTGCGGCAAAAGGCACCTCGTTATTGGGATAAGACTG
>JALGTS010000051.1 GCA_029821255.1 Candidatus Zipacnadia bacterium | reverse complement strand
CGGGACCTGTCTGGTCGCTGGTGAAGTAACCACGACGGGGTATTGCCCGGTGGAGCACGTGGTGCGCGAAACCGTCCGTGAGATCGGCTATACCCGTGCCAAGCACGGCTTTGACTGTGATACTATCGGCGTGCTGACGGCTATTCACGAACAGTCGCCGGAAATCGCGCAGGGCGTGGACATCGGAGGTGCCGGTGACCAGGGCATGATGATTGGCTATGCTACTAATGAGACGCCCGAGTATATGCCGATGCCAATTATGCTTGCCCACAAGCTGTGCCGGCGGTTGGCCAAAGTGCGCAAAGCCGACCAGCTTGATTATCTGCGTCCTGATGGCAAAAGCCAGGTGACAATTCGTTATGAAGATGGCAAACCAACCGAAGTTGTCAAAGTGTTGCTTGCCGCGCAGCACCGACCTGATGTAAGCCAGGAGCAGCTTCGTGGCGACTTGATTGAGGCGGTTGTCATTCCTGTCATCCCTGACGAGTTGTGTACTGACGGTCTGGCTGACAGGGTTTTTGTGAATCGCACCGGTAGTTTCAGCACGGGAGGACCACAGGCTGACAGTGGGTTGACCGGGCGCAAGATCGTTGTTGATACATACGGGGGTTGGGCCAGACATGGGGGCGGCGCTTTCAGCGGTAAGGACCCCACCAAGGTGGACCGTAGTGCTGCGTATATGGTGCGCTATCTGGCTAAGAATATTGTCGCAGCAGGTCTGGCTGACCGTTGCGAAGTTCACATTGCTTATGCCATCGGAGAAACGCAGCCGTTCTCTTTTGATGTGTTCTGCTTTGGTACCAACAAGATACCTGAAGAACGGATCACAGAGCTGGTCGTAGATAGTTTTGATCTAAGCCCCAAGGGGATTATTGAATATCTTGACCTGCGACGACCGATCTATAAGCAGACCGCGGCCTACGGTCATTTTGGCCGTGATGAGCCTGACTTCACATGGGAACGGCTGGATGCAGTAGACCTGCTGCAGGAGAAGGCGGGACTCTGAACAATCTGGGCCAACGACAAGGCAATTTGCTGTGCTCCGACGAGATCTATGCCGAGGTTATTATCAACCATGTTGCCCCCGACGTCGATCGCCCATTCACATACAAAATTCCGCCTCACTTAACTGGGCGCATTAGCATCGGTAGTCGTGTACTGGTACCGTTTGGACCGCAGAAGTTAGTTGGCGATGTAGTCGGATTTACAGATCAGGCACCTCCGGTGAAGTTGAAGAGCCTCATCAAGCTGCTGGACGAGCAGCCCTTGTTTGATGCGCAGCAGCTTGATTTGGCCCGCTGGGTAGCCCAGCGTTATTGTTGCCCGCTACGTGAGGCGCTGCGGTTGGTCATTCCGCCGGGAGTCTCGCGCTCACAGGTTAGCACTGTGGCGGTGACTGATGAAGGGCGGCGAATTGGGCCTGAGCAGTTATCGCGGGCGCCTCGCCAGGCGCAGGTGTTTGATCTGATTCAGGCAGCCGGAGGTGAAGAGGATCTTGATAATTTGGTGCAACAGGTTCAGCGGCAGGCAAAGAGCAAGCTGTCTCGTTCGGCAGTATTGGCGGCGGTGTGCAGCCTGGAGAAAAAGGGTTTGGTGGAGAGGAGGCGGGGGCTAACTCGTCCTGCGGCCAATCGGCGCACCCAGCAGGTGGTGCAACTATGTGGTGAAGACCGGGATTGGGTGGAGGTGGCTGAGCAATTATCAACGGGCGCTACGCGTCAAGCAGAGGTTGTCCGCACCCTTATGGAGTCGGGTGGTGCCCTACCTGTTGCTGAGCTGTCACGCCACGCAGTAGCGGCGTTAGCTGACAAAGGGATAGTACGAGTAAGCGAACGGCGGATTCAACGGATTCCAGAAGAGCCAGGATTGGGTAATGTTGATCCAGAGGCCTTGTCGCCCACCGCAGCACAGAAAATAATTCTGCAAAGGGTGAAGCAAGCCCTGCGCGTGGGGCGTCATGAGGCATTGCTGCTGCATGGAGTGACTGCCAGTGGCAAGACCGAGGTGTATCTGCAGGCTATTGAGGCGGCGCAGGGTGAGGGCCGCAGCGCAATTGTGTTGGTGCCAGAGATCGCGCTTACTCCGCAGATGGTAGGGCGGTTTCGGGCTCGTTTTGGCGATAATTTGGCCCTGCTGCACAGTGCGTTGAGTGCGGGAGAGCGTTACGATGAGTGGGATCGGGTGCGTCGCGGCGAGGCTGATATTGTCATTGGTGCGCGCTCGGCAATTTTTGCGCCTTCTCGCAACCTCGGTGTAGTGGTAGTTGACGAAGAGCATGAGCATGCTTACAAGCAGGAAAGCACTCCGCGCTATCTGGCGACGGCGGTGGCCGCCGAGCGGGCGCGGCGCAGCAATGCGGTACTGCTGATGGGCTCAGCTACGCCCTCGGTAGAGGCCTACTGGCACGCCCGCCATGAAGATGGACTTTCACTGATGACGCTGCCGCAGAGGATTGATAGTCGGCCGTTTCCTCCGGTGCAGGTCATTGACCTGCGCACCGAGACATTGATGGGCAAGGGGGGCAGCTTCAGCCAGATGATGCTGGAGGCCATTGCCGACCGACTGGAGCGCGGCGAGCAGGCTATTCTGTTTTTGAACCGCCGGGGCTTTTCGACGTTTGTGATGTGTCGTGATTGTGGTTATGTGCTGCGTTGCCCTGATTGTGCAGTGTCGTTGACCTATCATCACAGCAGTCGCAGGATGCGTTGTCATCACTGTGATTACAGCCTGCCGGTGCCTGATTTGTGTCCAAACTGTGGGGGCTACGAAATCGGATTTTACGGCCTGGGCACTGAACGAGTAACTGACCAAATAAAGCGAGAATTTAAGTCGGCTACTGTGGCACGGATGGATCGTGATACCGTCAGTCGGAAGGGAGCACACGGCGATATCTTGCGTTCGTTCGCCCGGGGTGAGGCAGACATTCTGGTTGGTACACAGATGATTGCCAAGGGACTCGATCTGCCGAATGTGACGTTGGTGGGGGTATTGAATGCCGATGTCGGGCTACACACGCCTGACTTCCGCGCTGCCGAGCGGACATTTCAATTGCTGACCCAAGTAGCGGGGCGGGCGGGACGTGCGGAGAAGCCTGGCGAGGTACTGGTACAGACCTACAATCCTGATCATTATGCCATCACCACTGCCAAGGAACATGATTATGTGGCATTTTACGAACGCGAGATCAGGGCGCGTCGTCATAATTTATACCCGCCCTTTGTAGAGTTAGCCAACCTTGTTTTTCTGGATGAAGACGCGGAAAATGCCTTAAATACTGCTCGCCGGGCGGCGGTCTGTCTGCAAGATATGGGCGTTTTCTTTAAAAAAGGCGATGTCCAGTTTCTGGGCCCGGCGCCTGCACCTTTGCACAAGCTACGGGGCCGATACCGCTACCAGATGCTACTCAAAGCTACGGATATGGAACAGTTGAATCAGACAGTTCGGGATCTGCAGGAGCGTCTGGTTGATACTGGCTCCACCCAGATAGTATATGACATTGAACCGATGGATATGATGTGAAGTAGCTTCTGTTGGGAAGTGATCGATTGTGTCGGAGTCGTCAATTCGGATATATGGTGATCCAGTTCTACGTGCGAAGGCAAAGCAAGTTCGCGAGATAGATGGGCAGGTCGCGGATTTGGTAGAGAAGATGGTCGTGACAATGCGGGAGAATCAGGGCGTTGGGCTGGCTGCGCCGCAGGTCGGTTCGCTGTGGCGAGTAATTATAGCGCGGCCTGACACCGAAGATGATACTGAGATCTTTCGGCTGATAAATCCTCGCATCATCGCTGCCGAGGGTAGCCAAGAGGGCATGGAGGGCTGCCTGAGTCTGCCCAGCTTGCGGGGCGAGGTAGAGCGCTCTGCGCAAGTCGCTGTGGAGGCAATGACTCTCCAGGGGGAGAATGTAACGATTGAGGCAACCGGGCTGCTGGCCCGGGTCTTCGAGCACGAGATTGACCACTTAGATGGTGTTCTGTTCGTTGACAGAGCAAGGCCGGATGCTCTTTGCTGGCTCATCCCTGACCCCGATGTTGAGGAGGGCTACCGACTGGAGCAGACCACTATGAAAGAAGCCGAGCAGCGTTTTGCCCGGCTACGGGCCAAGCGCCGAGCCGAAGGAGGCTCATAGCTGTGCGGGTGGTTTTTTGGGGGACGCCCAGAGCTGCCGCACAGTATCTGGCGCCTGTGGCTGGCCACCACGAACTGGTCGGGGTAGTGACCCAGCCAGATCGGCCTAAGGGGCGAAGTCGTGAACCCGCGCCGCCGCCGGTTAAGCAAGAAGCTGCCAGATTAGGTTTGCCGGTCCTGCAGCCGGAAGATTTGTCGGATTACAGTTTTCAGCAGCAGTTGCGACGGCTATCCGCCCATGTTTTCGTAGTAGTTGCATACGGACGCATCCTACCGCCCAGCATTATTGAGATGCCCGAGCGAGCGGCACTGAATGTTCATTACTCCCTGCTACCTCAGTTGCGAGGGGCGGCCCCGGTCCAGCATGCACTGATGCAGGGCTTGACAGAAACGGGTGTTACGGTGCAATATATTAGCGAGGAACTTGATGCCGGCGACATCATCTTGCAGCAGAGCATTACTATTGACCCTGATGACAATGCAGCGACACTGACGCAACGTCTTACCGACATTGGTATTCCCTTGTTGCAGCAGGCCCTGGAGCTGATTGCCGGGGGGCAGGTTGCAGCGCGACCCCAGGATCACGCAGCGGCCACTTATGCGCCTCTTTTAACTAAGGAGGACGGTATTATTGACTGGTGTCAGCCGGCTCGGGATATCGTCAATCAGATCCGGGCCTGTTATCAATGGCCGGGTGCTGTGTGCAGATTGGGTGATCGACGGATTAACATAACTAAGGCAAAGCTCGTTGCCCAGGGAGATTTTGAAGAAGGAGATTGCGGGCAGATTACCGAAGTTAGACCTGAAGATGGTTTCGTGGTGCAGGCCAGGCCTGACGGGGTGTTGGTAACACGACTGCAGCCAGCGGGACGCCAGGAGATGTCGGCTGCTGACTTTCTGCGGGGGGCGCGACTGAACAAAGGTGCACGGTTTGAGTCTATTGATATTTGAGTCAACAATCTGCGACAAGCTCTGGTAAAATAACCGATTGCCGTGATGGGGAGCTGCTTATGACTCAAATGTTGCAAGAAGCCGATGAGTTGCGCCGTAACGGAAAGTATGAGCAAGCTCGCGAGCTATATGAGCAGATTGTGGCTGAACAGCCGCAGCTTGCTATGGCGTGGTGGGGGCTAGCCCATGTGGTTATGAACCAGGGCGATTTTGAGCTGGCTAGTAAGCACTTCGCGCAGGCTGCAGAAATGGCGCCGGACAATCAGAGGATTCTTTACGACTGGGCTATGCTCCGGACAATGCTTGGGGAGTACGACGCGGCCCGTCCGCTGTTTGAGAAAGTTGTGGCGATTGACCCTAATAGCAAAGAAGGGGCAGAGGCGCAGAAGCAACTGAGCTACTACTAAATAATTAGTAACAGGCTTTGGAGTAGACCCGTATATGTCCGATTATGTAACGGTGACCTTCGAGCCGGCAGGGGTAAAGGCGAGAGTCCCTGTCGGCACTAATTTGTATGAAGCTGCCCAACAGGCGGGAGTCGCATTAGCAGGCTCCTGCGGCGGCCAGGGTATTTGTGGAGAGTGTCAGGTTTTCGTCACAGAGGGCATAGTCAGCGAACCTAACTCCCAGGAAAAGAAACTGTTGTCTGCCGCCCTTATTGAAGAAGGCGGGCGCCTGGCTTGCCAAACCAAGTTACGCGGGGATGCCGTCGTTCGTGTGCCCATTACCGAGGCAACCGTTGTTCGCAAGACTCTGCAGGCCGAATGGATTCGTTTGGTGCCGCTTGCTCCCAACGTCCGGCGATACGATCTCGCGCTGGCTGCGCCCAGTCTTGAGGACCAGCGTAGCGACTTTCGGCGTCTGGCCGATGCAGTAGCTCCGCAGACCTCGGATCTGACGGCCACGACGCAGTGTCTGAGGGGCCTGGCCTCTGCGTTGCGAGCTGAAGATCAGAAGGTGTCGGTGACCGTGGTCGCTGACGAAGTTGTAGATGTCAGACCAGCTTCGCAGCGGTCGCCCTGCTTGGGGGTTGCCGTGGATATTGGCACCTCCACGCTGGCGGCCTATCTGGTGGATCTGGAGACGGGCAAGCAGCTTGCCACTGCCGGTGGACAGAATCCCCAGGCGCGGTTCGGTGCGGATGTAATCTCGCGAATCCAGTACGCCAACAGCCATGGTGAGGGCCTGATTGCGCTACGGGATGAAGTACTGACCGCTATCAATCAGTTGATTCGCCAGACTGTGGAAGAAGCCGGTGCTGCTCCGGCTGATATCTATGAGGCCACGATAGTTGGCAACACCTGTATGCATCACATCTTTTTGGGGCTGGAGCCGCGCTATTTGGCGGAAAGCCCCTACGTGCCCGTAACCACTGAAGCGGTCAGCACGTCTGCAGAGCAGCTTGGTTTACAGATAAACCCACAGGGCAACGTTTTTTGCCTTCCGTGCATAGCCGGCTTTGTAGGTGCCGACACTGTTGGTGTGATAGTTGCCAGCGAACTGACACGGCGCGAGCATCCCACCTTAGCGGTGGATATCGGAACTAATGGTGAGATAGCACTATGGTCTGGTCAGCGACTGTTGACCGCCTCGTGTGCAGCGGGTCCGGCCTTTGAAGGCGCACAGATCCACTATGGTATGAGAGCTGCTCCGGGGGCTATAGACGAGGTATTTGTGCGTGACGGTGATCTGGCAGTGCATACGATTGATGACCAGCCCGCCCGGGGTATTTGTGGGTCGGGGCTTTTTGATGCCATGGCGGTATTGTTGGAACTGGGGTTGGTGGATAACAAGGGGCGGATAGTCGATGGTCAGAATTATGGGACTTTGTCCGACACATTGGCGGCGCGCTTAGCGGGTGAGGGGAATGAACGCTGCGTGGTTCTGGCGGATGCTGACCAAAGTGCTAATGGGCCAATAGCACTAACTCAGCGGGACGTCCGCGAGTTACAACTGGCCAAGAGTGCAATTCGGGCATCAACAGAGATGCTACTTGAGATAGCTGGCTTACAGTCGGACGACCTAGCCAAGGTACTTATTGCTGGGGCCTTCGGCAACTTCATTAAGCCGGTTAGCGCTTTGCGGATAGGGTTGCTCCCTGAGGTGCCAGAGAGTAAAATAGAGGGGGTTGGCAATGCGGCTGGAGCTGGAGCAATCCTGGCACTGGTCTCGCAGTATGAGCGCGACTATGCCAGGCAGGTGGCCCAGAGCGCCGAGCATGTTGAGTTGTTTCGCAGCTCTGACTTTCAGGACCGGTTTGCTGAATATATGGTATTTCCATAAGACGAGAAGGAGTTACTTAAACAGGCAACGAACCTGCTGGCTATGAAACAGCAGGTAAATTCTGAGATACATCTGGTTGTAATAGGAGGGTAACCGATGGCAGATCTACAAGCCCTAGCACAAGCAGTAATCAACGGGAATCGTGACGAGGCAGTGCGCCTCACTCAGGAAGCAGTTGATGAAGGAGTTAGTCCCGAGTCAATCGTCAATGACGGCCTCATTGTGGGAATGAATGAGGTGGGGCGCAGGTTTAAGGCCAATGAGTTCTATGTCCCGGAGGTGTTGAT
>JALGTS010000050.1 GCA_029821255.1 Candidatus Zipacnadia bacterium | reverse complement strand
GTGGTCGTTAGTATTAGCTGGCAGTATGGCGGTGTTTGGGGAAACCGAATTTGCAGCGGCCTTGCCCAACCTGCTATTTGGTTTGCTGGTTGCTCCTGTTCTGGTCTATCTACTGGCATGGCAGTTGCGACTTCCCTCCGCAGTTTGCCTGGCCGCCGGAATTCTGTTCGTAGCCTGGCCTTACTGGCTTAAAGAGTCGCTGGACGCGGGAGCCGATGTTCTCTTCACGGTTCTGTTGCTGTTATCATTATCAGCAATCCTCTGTGCAGCGGAGCGCAAAGAGGCAATACTGCTATCTGGGGCTGCTGTCGGCCTGGCCTATACCGTCAAGCCTGCGGGGTTGCTCCTGGTGGTTCCGCTGGCGGCTTATTACTGGCTGGATCAAGCCAGATTGAGTATCCGCCGGCGGCTTTTACATCTGGCGGGATTCGCTGTCATTGTGTTGCTGTTTGCCTCGCCGATGCTGATACGTAATTATCTGGCTTTCGGCAATCCTGTCTATTCAACAAACATTCATACCGCGGGGCACATCAGGACGGATGCTTCCGGTCAGGGTCTGCTCCACGTTTATTGGGACGAGCCGCTGCCGTCATTAAGCCGCTGGCTCAGGGAGGCGGGCCTATGGGGAATCGCTGCGACGACTGCTAAGCAATTGGGCAAGGCTCTGGCACTGCTGTTCGGGGGCGTTGGGCTGTTCTTTGCAGTTCCCTGCGTGATTGTCATATTCGGTGGGGGACATCACCGCCGGGTCAGGAACCTGTGGGTTTTTGCCGGTCTGTTCGTACTGGAGTTGGCGCTGAGTTGGATCATGTTGCCGCGTTATCTGTTGGTGGTACTACCAGTGGTGGCAATCAGTGCCACCGTGGGGGGCCTAACAATAGGCTGGCGGATTTGGCCGGCGCGCCGGTATGCCGAGGCCGGTCTGTTGGCCGTCGCGGTTCTGGTCGCCTCAGTGGATATCGGCGGATATACCTATTGGCGGGTCAATTATGACACACTACCCTTACCTGGTACGTTTCTACAGTGACCGGCTGGTGGTGCAAGTTCCTTTTGATGAGACTGATGCAATTGAGCGTGTCTGGCGGCATTATGGTGTAGATACGGTAGTTGTGCCCACGGTTTCGCCCCGGCCGCAGTGGGCCCGCGCCTTACCCCGCCGCCAGTTGCTCGAGCTGGTCGCAGAGCAGGGATGGCAGCCTGTATACCATAACAGCGGGGTTGTCGTATTCAGGCCGGGTCGCTGAGTTCTGTGTTCAACCGCCGGCCCGCGGCGCATGATACCAGAAGCCTACAGCGTGGGGGTAGACGGCAGCCAGAAACTGCTTAAGGCGTTGCTTGGCAGCTTCCAAGTTGGGAGTTGGCTCGCTGTTAAGGATAATGATGACACCACCGGCTCCGCGTGGACCGATGAGTACCTTCCATCCCTGGTAGATCCAGTTGCTGGTGGTGCCGCCCGGATGGCAGAAGGCGAAGAGAGCTACCTGGCGCTGGTCATCTTTGACTACTCGCAGCAGACGGGCATGGATAGGCCCCGGCGTTGGTGAGTTGGCGGGTGCAGGTATCTGGATGGGATCACTGCTGACAATCAACCAGCCCTGGGCAGGGAAGCAGCTTACTGGCGAGTGAACATCGCGCCAGTGTGCCCCATAGATCAGACTTACACTCACCCAGGCGTCCGGGCCGGTGTAGAGACGTTCCAGCATCTGATCAGCGCCCAGATATTCGCGGATAAACTCGTCAACTTCGCGGTTCTGGCCCTGGTAGTCACCGATCTTCATTGGCAATGTAGCGAAATCAGGCACATAAGCAGCCGGTGTCCTGTTTGCGATGCGGACGGCCTCCACTGCCACCGCTACCGCCAGCAGTATAATAGCTGCTACTATATGTCTTTGCGCAGCTCCAGACATCCCAGGATTCTCCCCACAGTAAGAAGACCGGCCAGGCCGAATAGAAAAACGACGATACCTGAAACACTGTGGAAGAAGCCCTCTGCGACGGCAGGACCGATGGTTGTGCCCAGAATCACAGTAACAAAGATACGGGCAGCATTAGCTATCAGCGCCACGGGAAAGGCACAGGCAAATAGCAGGATCTTCTTCCACAGTGGTGCGACTACCAGATAGGCAAATAGCGCAGCAAGCGCCGTCATAGCGATGGTTGATTTCAGCCCGCTGCAAGGAATGGCCACCTCAAAGGTGTAGATCGGTGTGCGGATGAGCGTGCCTTCAATTGTCACTACTCCGCCGATCATTGCCACGGCCTGGCCGCTGAGTTGAGCGGAAAGCAGTTGCAGAGGCCCAGCGACCTGCTCCACCAAAATTCGGCCCAGCGGCACCATAAATGCTAGGAAGCCGATAGGAAAGAGCAAAGTCTGTCCCCATGCTCGTCCCCCCAGCCATACTACCAGGCCAAAGATTGTGGCGACAAGAGCAAAGCCGGAAAGAAAATGTACGTCGGCAAAGCTGGCGGCAAGATGCACCATCAGTGATCCGACCACAATAACAATTCCCCAGCCGAAATCCTCACGCGGTAGCTGCCATAGCCGCTTCCGTAGCCGCCAGATCAGATAGCCGCTGATAATGGGGATGAGAAAACCGTGTCCGTAGTAGGGGCTCTCCCACCACCTTTGGACCATCCACAGAATATAGTGGCCGTAGGCCAGCAAGAGAGCTGCACCTACAGTGATCAACTGGACGGTGGAAGGAGCCCGGTCCGTAGTCTGCAGGTTTGGCAGTGACCCAGTTTGGTCGGCTGGCAGACTGGTCATTGCTATTCTGCTTTATTTGTGGCTGAGGAGCTACGCCTGCGCTTGACCTTGCGCGCTGAGCGACGGCGCCAGCGGCTCCAGAAACCCTCACGAATTAGGTAGGCTACGGCACCGGCACCAGCGCCCAGCGCCAATATCCCCATCAGTGTTGCTACTCCTGCACTGTACTCGGCTATGCGATTAGCCAATGTCGCCATAGCTGTATATATCGTGGACAGGGCCAGTGCGAGGCGCTGGCTAAGTGAAGCCGGCAGGGATTGACCGTTGGCCAGGCTGCGCTGGGCTAATGCGGTGATGGTGGCGTTGAGTGCAGCAGCCGCCAGTAGACTGATAAGGGCACCGAGCGCGGCGAATTTAGCTAATTGTTTCCAGTCTATCTTCCTGGATTTGGACTTGCGTCTTACCCGCCGACTAGCGGACCAGTCAGCCCCGCATTCAGGACATGTCCGTGCGGTTACGGGGATCTCTGCCCCACAATAGCAGGTTCGCGTTTGCTTGCGGCCGCAGACTGGACATATCCGAGTTCCGGGCTCTAACTCAGTGCCGCAATGGTAACATTGTTGCCGGTTTTGCTGATTGTTGGTCTTTGTCGACAATTTCTACTACTCCGGTGACTGTGGTGTATCTGTGGTGGGCAAATCAGGCGTAGTAGGAGCGACTGGAGCAGCCTGCGGGTGTTTGCGCAACAGCACCCACGTCCCGTCACCTATACGCTCAGTGACTACGAAGCCGTAATATGGTGTGGTTTCCCGTGCTACTGCCTGCCGCCACAGTTGCACCCATTCTTTGGTACGTTCGGCAATTTGATTGCGAGTAACTCCCGGAGTTAGCAGCATCCAGGGCAACTGGCCAACGCGCTGCTGGATTCGCTGCAGATCAGCGCCAGTCTTGGGTAGCCAGACGGCGGTCATATCATTGTGCCAGGCCAACAGCCAGGGTTGATCGGTAATGATAGGTGCACCGCCCAGTTCTTTTGCCTGGGCAGCCCAGTCTTGGGTCTGCTGTATCAAAGGTCTCTGTTCGGGACGACGACGAACGGTCAGTGCAAATAGTAGTGGTGTGGTGTGGAGTAGCATAAATACGGCAATTCCCAACGCTGTGTAGCGCCGTCGTAGGGGGCCGACATAATCTTGGACCAGAGGCAGCAGTATCCGAAAGAAAAAGGCTGCGGCGACTACAGTGAGCAGAGGAGCTACCGGATAGAGCAATCGCGGGGCTGCCGCCACAAATAGCAGTGCGACTATAATCAAGCCCAGCACGGTGTAAAGCAGATACCGAAGTCTTTCAAAGTTTTTGGTGCCTAATGGTACCAGAATGGCGACAATGAACAATGGTGTAGCGTAAACTCCAGCTATTCGTGCTGGCACATTGTAAAGACTGACCACCCCGGCGCGGAGCTTCTCGTAGATCTCCATCGGATGGAGCAGCACGTAGGTCAAAGGGTTAGGGAGTTTGTCCGGTAGGGAGCGATAGAGGGTCATACCGGGATTTGTCCGCGTGTTCATGACAATTTCGTACCAGCGCCAGGTGAAAAAGGGGTTACCGCTGACCTGGTAGTTCCGGTAACACCATGGAGATATCACTGCGGCGAAGACTACCACGACCACCAGAAGGGTGCGAAAGCGGACGCGAGCCTCGGTTGAATAGTACAGATATATGAGCACCGGGATAAGCGCCACTACCCAGATATACTTAGTCAGGTAAATAAGACCGATCAGCAATCCTACAGCAGGAGCCAGGGCTGGCTGCAGATCGTGGCTCTGGGCATACTGGTATAGTACCATAAAAAGTGCAAGTAGCCACAGCGACAGCAAACACACTTCAAGTCCTGAGATAGCATAGCGAAGGATCTCAAAGTTGGTGAAGTGCAGGACCGTCGCCAGCCAAGCGGTTCGCCGGTCAAAGATCCAACTGGTCAACATAAACACCAAGGGCACGGTCAGCAGGAAGGGGATTCCACTGGCCAATGCCGCCGCGCGGTCATTGGTGCCAATAGCCCGCATAACTAAAGAAGTAAGCCAGGGATGTAAAGGGGGATGGGTCAGATCGGGGTGATGTGCTATGCTGCTATTAACCGTTAGACTAATTGGTTTGATAAAGTTAGTAGTAAAGCCCTCGCCCTGGGCCAGGTTTTGGGCGATTTGGGCGTAGTCCATGGCGTTTGCGTCGGTAAGGCCGTGAAACTGGCCGGCCATAAATACCAAGTAAAGAAATATCAGAGCCAAGGCTATGAGGATATAGGTGACGATACGGGGAGCTCGCTCCTGCCACCTTGGGTCTGCTCTCATTGTTAGTACTCCTGTGACCCGATTGCAGTCTTTCGAGACTTAATCCTACCCTTTACATCTTAGTTACTGCCGTGGTTCTATGAATAGCTTGATAGCCGTGCGCTCGTTGCCGTCTATAACTACATCTACGAAAGCGGGGTAGCAGATTAAGTCTATCCCCGAAGGAGCTAAGAAGCCGCGGGCAATCGCCAGAGATTTAATGGCCTGGTTAAGGGCACCGGCGCCAATGGTCTGTATTTGGCAGGATGCTTCTTCTCTAATCGTGCCAGCTATGGCTCCGGCAACTTTATTCGGATCGGATTGGGACCCTACTCTGAGCAGGCTCACCGCTACTCCTCCTTTTTGTGATATGATATCTTGTGCTGTGCTGATGTGAATTGTCGTGATAGCAGTGATGCTGTCTATGATTTCGCCACAGTTGTCGCCACTGGCGTACCTGGCTTGGGTACAGGCATAATGTAATGAATTGTAACGGTATTGCTCCTGCAGTCTGTTGCAGAGTGTTAGTAGTTATAAGTAGTGTGTATCCGCTCTATCGTCTCGGCGAGCCCCGTTTGGGGATTACATTTTATCACTACGGCTGATATTAGACAAGGCCCTGACTTAGGCACCTCAAAGCGCTGGGGGCGACTTGATATAAACTTCTCAATAATAATGTGCTTATCGATTCCGATGACGGTATCATCCGGGCCGGTCATTCCGCAATCCGTGATATAAGCAGTGCCTCCGGCCAGGATCTTCTCATCGCTGGTCTGAACGTGGGTATGTGTGCCGACCACAGCGGTTACTCTTCCGTCGAGGAAATAGCCCATGGCTTGTTTCTCGGAAGTAGCTTCGGCATGGAAATCTACCACGATCAAATCTGCTGTTGAAGATATACTATCAATTTCCCGCTTGGCACAACGAAAGGGGCAGTCCACTGGTTCCATAAAAACGCGGCCAAGCAGATTGATGACCCCGACCCTTATCCCATAGTCACTGGTCTCGTAGATGGCAGCGCCTCGCCCAGGTGCCTCTGGAGGGTAGTTAGCGGGACGTAACACCCGCGGCTCGCTGTTCAATAGCTGTTCAGCTTCTTTTTGTGTCCAGATATGGTTACCGGAAGTCAGACAGTCGGCTCCCGCCTCCAAGAGCTGTGCTGCTGTATCTGGCGTTAGCCCGAAGCCTCCTGCGGCATTCTCCGCATTGATGATGGTAAAGGCGATGTCGTACTGGTCAATTAGGCTGGTCAGATTATTGGTTATCGCATTGCGACCGAGCCGACCTACGACATCACCGATGAACAATATGTTGAGGCTATATTCACCCAATTGGCGTCAGTTTCCGTTCTTGTAGATATCACTATTTAGCATATTCTATTGCACGGGTCTCGCGGATGACTGTTACCCGGATCTGTCCGGGATAGTCCATAGCATGTTCAATTTCCGTGGCCACATCGCGGGCCAGCTCCTGGCTGGAGGCATCATCCATTTCGTCGGGTTTGACCAATATCCGGATCTCTCGTCCGGCGTGGATGGCATAGACTTTTTCGACGCCTTTGAAGTCCATTGCTAAGGCCTCAAGGCTTTCGAGCCGCTTGATGTAGCTTTCCAGAGTCTCGCGGCGGGCGCCGGGCCGGGCGGCGGAGATGGCATCAGCAGCTTGCACCAGGACCGCCTCTATGGACTGCGGCTCAATCTCTCCGTGGTGGGCGCCGATCGCATTGACGACCTCTTCGCGTTCGCCGTGCGCACGGGCAATCTCCATACTGATTTGGGCATGAGTACCTTCGCGCTCGAAGTCGACGGCCTTGCCAATGTCGTGGAGTAGTCCAGCCCGTCGTGCTATGGCCACACGTGCGCCTATTTCACTGGCCATAGTCCCCGCCAGGTGGGAAACTTCAATAGAGTGTTGCAGAACGTTCTGGCCAAAGCTGGTGCGGAACTGTAGCTTGCCCAGCAGACGGATAATCTCAGGGTGGGGGCTGGTCACCCCGGCTTCCAAAGTGGCATTTTGGCCCGCTTCCTGAATGCGCTCGTTAATCTTCTGACGGGCCTTGCCCACCATCTCTTCGATACGGCTGGGCTGGATCCGCCCATCCTGGATGAGATTCTCCAGGGCAATTCGGGCTACCTCCCGACGCACCGGATCAAAGCTGCTAAGTACGACCGCTTCGGGTGTGTCGTCCACGATCAGGTCTACACCGGTTAGTTGTTCAAAGGTACGGATATTACGACCCTCGCGACCGATAATGCGGCCTTTCATATCATCGTTGGGCAGTGACACCACTGAGACAGTGGTCTCGCTGGTGTGGTCTACTGCACAGCGTTGAATAGCTTGACTGATAATATCTTGCGCGATACGCTCGGCCTGCTCTTTAGCCTGCTGCTGGCTGTGCTGGATGAGCTGAAATCGCTCCTGGCGAAGCTCCTCATTCAGCCTCTTTAGCAGTTGGTTGCGGGCTTCCGTTTGGCTGAGTCCAGAGATTTTCTCCAACTCCTCGGTCTGTTTGGCAATTAGTTGTGCCACCTGCGCTTCGCGCCGGGCCACATTCTCTTGACGGATGGCTATTTGCTTGCTAAGTTGTTCCAACTCCAGCTGCCGTTTATCAATATTGTCCTCGCGCTGCTCCAACCTGCGCCTGCTCTTCTCCAATTCGTTGTGCTGGACTTCCAGTTCCTGTTCAATCTTCTGGCGGGCATGGAGTATCTTTTCTCTTGCTGCCACCTCCGCGGCCCGTCGTTCGGTAGCTAGCTGTCTTTGGGCTTCAGCGATTTTGCGCTGGGCCTCCTCCTGTACCTGGTGCAGTTTGGTGCGCAAAGCGCGGTTGCGAATCAACAGGAGCGTGAACATCACCAATGCTATGAAAGCTACTAACAGAGTCGTCATTACGTTCATATGTAAAAGGGCCTCCATAGACATATGGAGCACCTCCAATCATTTCAGTTTGTGCTTAAAGTACAATCCCTACCACATATAGGTGGTGGCTGCTATGCCGTCGCAGGTACGACAGTTAGCTCTCAATCATCTTCTTCTAATAACAGTTGCTGGATCACCTCTATAATTACGTGATGGGAAAATCCGCGTCGTTGCAGGTAGCTGTACAGACGGCGGCGCTGGACTGTCGGTTCAAGGTTGGCCAGTTTTCTAATATGCTTAGCTGCAGCCTGTTCAGCGTGGCTACGTTCGTCATAATCAGCCAGTTCCTCGTTGATGACGGCCGCAGTCGTCTCGCAGTCTACGCCGGCCTGCCTCAGCTTATTGACTATTGCCTGTTTGCTGAGATCAGTGCGGCGCCGCAAGCTGTCTACCATCTGTTGGGCAAACTGGTGGTCGTCAATCAATCCCTTCGCAGCCAGATCAGCGATAACTCGTTGGATAGAGTCCTCGGGTAGCTTTTTGCGCCGGAGCCGTCTGAGTAGCTCCTGGCGAGTGCGCGCCCGATAGTCCAGTAAGTTCATGGCCGCCTGTCGCACCTCACTGTCTTGCTGAGCGGTGGCTATCTGTGCCAGCCGCTCAGGCGTTATTGGCTGATTGCGTCGCAATCCAAGAGTGGCAATCACCTCCTCATTGACCTCGGTAGTCAGTTTGTCGTCAACGAAGA
>JALGTS010000358.1 GCA_029821255.1 Candidatus Zipacnadia bacterium | reverse complement strand
GTAGACTATTCGAGTCTTTTTATTATTTCATCTGTCATTTTATCGTTTGTGGCTGTTCCGCCCAAATCGTAGGTGACCAGCTCCTTGTTCTTTTGACCGTCTACTAAGACCTTGTCCACGGCGTTCTCCACCTTCTCTGCGAGCGCATCCTCACCCAGGTACTTTAGCATCATCACTGAGGAAAGAATCATCGCGGTCGGGTTAACTTTTCTCATTCCCTCGTATCGTGGAGCGGAGCCGTGCACCGCTTCGAACATAGCGAAGTTGTCGCCCATGTTTGCTCCGGGTGCTATTCCGAGTCCCCCTATCAGCCCCGCGGCGCCATCGCTCAGAATGTCGCCGAAAAGGTTCGAGGTTACTATTACATCAAAGTAGGTTGGGCGGGTGATCAGGTACATGTTGGCCCTGTCCACGAATATGTCCTCGTGCTCGATTTCGGGGTAGTCCTCGGCGACTTTGTTGAAGATGTCAGTGAAGAATCCGTCTGTCACCTGCAGTATGTTTGCCTTTGTTATGAGTGTAACCTTCTTACGCTTCTCCCTTCTCGCCAATTCGAAGCCAAAACGAGAGATTCGTTCGCAGCCCTTTCTGGTGAACACACGCAGCGAAACAACCATGTCCTCATCCATCTCAAACTCTACACCCTTGTACAGGCCCTCTGTGTTCTCCCGCACTATCACAAAGTCAAGATCAGTAAACTTGGTGGGTACGGGTATTCCAGGCCTGCTCTTGCACGGTCTAACGTTAGCGTAGAGGTCGAGTTTCTGGCGCAGGGTCACAGCCACACTCTTCATTCTGGTCTCACCACCACCCGGCGGCGTCGTGGTGGGGCCCTTAAGAATGCAATCGCTCTCAGAAATAATCTGCCAAGCAGAGTCGGTGACCTGAGTGCCAAACTTTTTGTAAGCCCAGTAACCCGCCTCTATCGGAACGAACTCAGCGTCAAATCCAACTGCCTCAAGCACCCTAACGGCGCAACCTATGACCTCGGGCCCGATGCCATCACCTTCAATTAATGCTATGTGGTACTTTGCCAATCGAATTGCCTCCTAGTTTTCGTGCCAAGGTGTTGTTTGTAGTGTGATTAGTTGGCAGAACTAAATTTTGGGAGTGTTTGAATGTTGACGTCCCCTAAAAGGGGACGGCAGAGAGAGGAAATACAATCAAAATCATCTACCAAAAATAGCACACCACGAAAGCAGGAAAGAACGGGCGGCTGGACAGGACTCAAGGAGTGAACATCGAAAAATGTTTGAAACATTTCTGCCAAAACGAAACGTTTCGTAAACTCACTAATTTTATTGAGTATCTCCCTGGGTTTAGACCACAAAGCTTTTACGAAAAATTTAATATCACTCAGCACGATGTCCACAAAAAAGTCAAAGACAGCAAGTTCGAGAGGCAAAAAAGGTGGACAAAGAGGAGAAGCAAAAAACGGTAATCAATCCTTGGGGAACAACGTACGTAGAAGACTACACTAAACTCTTTGATGAGTTCGGAATAGAGCCGTTCGACGAAGAGGTAATAAAACGGATACCGAATCCCAACAAGTACATGCGGAGAGGGATAATATTCGGACACAGAGGATTCCAAACAATTCTGGAGGCAATCGAAAAAAAAGAGCCGTTCGCGGTAATGAGCGGCATAAAGCCGAGCGGAGCGATGCACCTAGGCACACTCATGACGGCAAGCGAAATCGTGTACTTTCAGAAAGAGTTTGGTGCCAAGGCTTTCTACTGTATCGCGGACATAGAGGCGTACGCGGATAATAGGATTCCATACGAGGAGTCGGCCGAAACCGCGGTGGACAATCTTGCGGATATTCTGGCTCTGGGCTTGGACCCTAAGAATGCTCACGTTTATCGTCAGTCTCAGGAGAAGAGGGTCATGGACTATGCCTTTATTTTTGGTTCTAACGTTACGACAGCGACGGTTAACGCGGTGTACGGGGAGCAGACTAATTTTGGGCTTTATATGAGTGCGATGATTCAGTCCGGAGACATTATGCTGCCGCAGCACCCCGACTTTGGCGGCCCGAAGCCTGTTGTTGTTCCTGTGGGGTTGGATCAGGAT
>JALGTS010000049.1 GCA_029821255.1 Candidatus Zipacnadia bacterium | reverse complement strand
CTACGTTACCGACAGCAGCGGCAATGAGGCACCGCGCGGCGGCCAGGCCCGCTGCATCTACTGGAACTACGATCATACCCTCAGCCTCTATGCCGAAGAGGGCAACGTCATTGATGTAGCCAGCAGTGGGACCAGCGCCGGCGAAGGGTATTTGATCCCTACCTTCTTTAATGTCGGCGGAGCGCAGTTGATTACCGTCCAGATTGACCTCAACGGCCTGCGAGGAGAGTATCCTTATCCCTATTCAGTGCGCGGCTTCGATCCGGGGGAAAATGACTTCTATGGCGGCGTCCGTGGCGGGCCGGAAGCGACTATTGATGTGGTCGGTGGATTCTCCGGCTCGGGCATCTCTGCGCAGCGGGCAGTATTCGGCACCAGTCTCAGTGGCGCACGCCTCCAACCGGCGCAGTTGGAGATAACCACCACTAATCCCGATGGCGACACCTTCACCCGCACCGTTAATGTCGGCTGGGACTCGTATGTGATCTTTTTAGAAGGCGGTGGCCAGTCCAGCGCTACCCATACATTCTTGGCTGGCAGTAACGGCCTGCAGATGATCACTATTCCGGTGCTCGCAGAAGAGACCGATGCCGCCAAGCTACTGGGCATACCGCCAGGAGAGCTTCTGCTGGCCCGTTGGGAGCCAGGCGGAGTGCCGTCAGGGCGCTACGAGATATGGCCTGACATTGCACCATTCGCGCCGGGCCGTGGGTTCTGGATACGGCTGTTTTGTGACGTAACCGTTGATTTGAGTGGCGTGATACCTGACGAGGCTGCAAGTTATGCCGTGCCGGTGAAGCTGGGTTGGAATATGATTGGCAGTCCTCGCCTGCAGCCGGTGCCACTCGCTCAATTGCAGGTAGAGGTGGGCACGCAGGCTCCCGTCAGCTTCAGCCAAGCGGTGATGAACGGCTGGGTGCAGGAGGGAATCTACGGGTACGACCAACAGAGCGGCTACTTCCTGGCCG
This sequence comes from Candidatus Zipacnadia bacterium, assembly GCA_029821255.1. GTDB lineage: Bacteria > Armatimonadota > Zipacnadia > Zipacnadales > Zipacnadaceae > JALGTD01. The sequence goes on along the minus strand of JALGTS010000049.1, from coordinate 6,714 downwards.
ATACCCTGCAGCCGTTCGCTGGCTATTGGATGCGCTGCCTGGCCTCGGGCGGGGCGCGGATAATCTTCCCGCCGGTGCAGTGAGAAGCCGGCCGACAATTGTGAGCAAGTCTATGGTAAGCCACTGGTTAAACAGACAGAAGCTGGTTATTGCAGGCGCAGTGATAGTAGTAGCTTTTGCTGCTGCTCTGGGAGGGTGCGGCAGCGTGAGCGTGCAGCAGGAGCCCGAGGAGCCTACCACGACGACGGTGGTCGTTGAGTGTGTCATTGCAGGCACCGAAGAGTTTATTGAGGTGCCAGCCGATGTAGTAGTCGGAGGGGTTCGCGGTCAGACTAACTTAGAGGACAATTGGGTCATATTAGAAAACGTCCCCCTTGGCTCACAGGACCCGCCCCAGCAGCCGCTTACTGTTACCGCTCCGGGATATCGTACTGAGTCGCAGATGGTGACGCTCAATAAGTTTAGCTACACAGCGGTCAGTGTGGCGATGACGCCGGTGGATACGGAAACGACGGGCACCGTATCAGGCACAGTGACCGACGCCGACGCAGGCCAGCCGATTGTTAATGCCCTGGTTAGCTTTCTCCCCCCGGGTGGCTCGCCGTCTGAGGCTGTCAAAGGCTCAACTGACACCGAAGGCTTCTACGTGATAGGTGGCATTCCTGCCGGGCCGGTTCGCAGCACCTGCCAAGCGGTTGGCTATCTGGAAGCATCAACCGACATCTGGGTCACTGCCGACGCCGTTGGCTCAAATGACCCGGTGGACTTCGCACTGGTCGGTGGGGAAGCAACAGTTACTGTCAGTGGGCAGGTGTTGGATACTCGCACCGAAGCTCCCATAGCTGGTGCTCTTGTTCAGATCGGAGACCAACCGCCAGTCGTCACTGGCTCTGATGGCGCCTTTTCCATCCCGTATGTCCCCATTGGTGAACAGCCTGTGCAGGCCAGTGCGACAGGATATGACGATTATTATACCATAATCAATGTGGTGCCTGGCATAGACAATCTGATAATCCTGCTCAATGAGTACTCACCCCAACCGCCCGGCCCACCGTACACAATCGCCGGGCGGGTGACGCTGCTGGGCGCGCCGGACAACTCAGGAGCCACAGTAACCGCCACCGACATTGACAGCGGTCAGATGCGCGATGATGATGTGACTGACGCTGACGGGTATTATTACCTGTTCGTGCCGCCGGGATACTACCGAATAGAAGTCACCTACGGCACTCACTCTATTAGACGGGAAGTCGAATTGCTGGGCGGCGGTAGAGTCCTGGAAGGGATCAATTTCACACTGAGTGTTGACTGATTGGGAGGCTTATTGATATGTTGCGAGCTGCCTGCATTGTCTGCCTGACTGCGTTGATGGTCGGTTCGGGGGAAGCTGGTCTACCAGCGGAGAACAGTCTTAAACTTGAAGCGGCGGATTTCGGATTTCCGGCTGTCCATTCGCCGCGCCTTGATGAGATGGCGCAACGAGTGGATCGGCCGCCGTGGGCGCCGCTGCCCATTATGTGGGGCCACAGCGAGGTGGTCCCGATGCTGGTCCAGCTTGTACGGCAAGGCAGCGTCCAGGACCGAATTCGGGCCGCCTTTGTGCTGGGGCAGATCGGCGACCGCGATGCTATCAAGCCCTTGCTCAACGCCCTGGACGACCCTTGCCGGGATGTGCGCATTCAGACGGGCATTGCTCTGGCATGTTTAGGCGATGAACGCGGTCAGCACGCCGCTTGGGCAGCGCTTATCGGCGAGCCACGGTGGATTCGCTATTATGCCGTACTTGGTCTGAGTCGTTTGAACACAAGCAGGATCCGCCAGAATCTCAAGCAGATTCAGCCTCGGCAGCCCAAGTTCATCAGAACCACTATTACGGCGGCTCTGAAGCAGCCGGCGCCGGTGCCTGCTGCAGCACCTAAGCGCCCGAACCAGCCGCCTGCTGGTTTCTGGCAGGTGCTGGTCGATGCCTTCAGGGCTGAGACCGACTGGTGGTGGCACCGTGGAGACTATGACCAGTGTATCCGCTGTATGGAGGTTATGCTGCTGATGGACCCCACTCAGGCTGAGATCTACAGTAACATCGCCTGGCTACACTGGAGCCTGGGCGACGACACGCGTGCCATCGGCATCTATCACCGCGCCATTAGTGCCCTACCTGACGATCCCTGGGTTTATCATTATCTGGGCCAGCACTATTTCATGACCAAGAGATACAAGTTGGCTATCCCCTACCTGCGCAAGGCCGTAGAGCTGCAGCCTGATATTGTCACACGCCACCTGCTGGCCCACTGCCTGGAGCGCACAGGCCAACTGGGGGCGTGCTTTGAGCAGTGGCGGGAGATGTACGAGAAAGCCCCTGATGACCCGGCTGTGAAGTTCAACTACGAGCGGGTCAAGAAGCTCTACGAGGGGCGCTGACATACCTAACCAGGCCAGTCTATCCGCTGGTACTATTGCCGTCGCTGTTATTACCTGAACCTGCACCGCTTGCGGCGGGTCCAGATGGAGCCTCGTTGTCCGAAGAGAGATCTGGCCCGGGTTCGGCGGGGCCCTCGCCAGTTTCGGCTGCTGGCTCTTCGGGCGCTTCTGGCAGAGCTACTTGCTGAGTAGTGACCGTCACGGTGGCTGCTCCCACACCCACCGACTCTATCCCCTCAGGGAAGACGAGGGTGGGAGTAAATGTCCTCCGACCACGGAGGTGACTGATGTCAATCTCCGCAGTGCGGATGTACTCAACATCCGCCACAACGGACTCCTCGCCAGTTATGGTGACGGTGCTGGGGCTGGTCTGTACCGAAGAGACTTTATAACCAGTGGGAGGCTTGCTGAGTTGCGGAGTTATGGGAACAGTTCTAGTCGCCATGCTGCGAATCGGTATTGTAACCTGCACCTTGGTTGGCCGAATCCGCAGGCCGCCTATCAGCATATTGCGTTCATCACGCAGCTCAACAGCCACTTCTTTTTGCACAGTCTTGGTAAGTCCTGAGATGTCTACGGGAGCTACCACACGGGCGACTTGACGCAGAATGCTACTTGCCCCCTCGATAGTCACTTTGCGCGGGGTTATCTGGGGTTTGCCCAACCGAAAACCTTCGGCCTGCTTGCCGATAGGCTCAATTGTTATCTGTCTTTCAATTGAACTTTTGACGTCCAGGGTTATGCGGGCTAATCGCCTTGCAATGGTAGCCTCCACATTTTCGGGCAGTCCTTGCAGCTCCAACGGGACTTTATGCTCGCCGGTTGAAAGTCCACTAAGGTCAGCGACAAGGCGGACTGTCGACAAGTCAACGGCGGCCATCGTGCGGCGGCGGCCTTTAAAGGTCACTTCCACCTCGCTTGGCTGAATGGTGGTAGCGATCAGATTGGCGGGAGTGCCGGCGGTCTCAACGGGCAGTATCTTCTGCTCCTGTATTGGAGGGTTCTTCTGGGTAATGACATAGCCCCATAGGATCATTGCCAGCAGGATAGAGAATAGCTTCAATGGCCACTCGTTTTTGATAGCAGCTAAGATTTGCCGAAGAATGCTCATCTTGTCCCCACTTTGTCAGACAATCAGCCATTATTTACGCCAGAAAAAGAAGCCTGGCTCATGTTCCTGGGCTTCCAGCAACTCCATCAGTCGCTCGGTGAGTTGGGGTCGTTGGACACGGGGAGATATAGTGCCATCCACGGCTAGGGAAACAGCGGCAGTCTCCTCAGAGACGACTACACAGACGGCGTCGGTACGCTCGGCCAGGCCCAAGGCGGCACGGTGACGCATACCTGTAGTAGCTGATAGACTGGGGCTCTCCGAATGAGGCAGAGCACAGCCGGCAGCAACTATCTGGTCTTCGCGAATCACTACCGCTCCGTCGTGCAGGGCTGCTTTGGGATAGAAGATTGTGCGCAGTAGATCAACCGAGACCCGGGCATTGATAACCTTACCGGTCCGGATGATATCCATTAGGCCATCTTCCCGTTCTATGACGATCAAAGCCCCGTAGCCGTCTGCGGATATCCGGTATGCCGCCTCCACCACATCGTTTATGACTGACTGACGGCGCTGCACGCCAATCCGGCCCAGCGCACCGCTGAGTACACCTCCTCGCCCCAATCGCGCCAGCCCCATACGCAGCTCTGGCTGAAAGATGACAACCAGCGCCAAGACACCACCAGCCAGAAGGTACTTGAGTAGCCAGTAGAGAGTGGGTAGCAAAACACTGGAAAGCAAAAAGACCAAGAGGATCACAATCAGTCCATTGACCAGGGCTATGGCCCGCGTACGCCGCAGCAACCGCAGCAAGTAGTACAACAGAACAGCGACCAGCGCGATATCAATAATATCGCGCAGCCTTATGTCACTGAGTAGTTCCCACGCCGTCTGCCAGACAGGCATTGAAGAGCTGACACTCCCCTGTGGCCGACTAATTCGTCGTTGCTATCTCTCAAAATATATCACAGTGTGCAGTGTATAGTCAATCACACAGTGCCGGCAATGGGTGAATAAGCCGGCTCTAAGGCGTGGCGGCCAGTGCGTTGAAGATCTGGACACCGGCCAGGCTCAGAGAGGTGACAATAGTTGAGGCAATCATCACGCCCACCGCCAGGCAGAAGAGCACTCGCCCGAAGCGCATGCCAAAGACCGCTGCCACCACGCTGCCCGTCCATGCCCCTGTCACCGGCAGCGGTATAGCCACGAACAGCGTAACTGCCCACACCCCGTGCTTATTGACCAGTGCCTCTTTAGCGCGAGCTCGTCGAATCAACCTCGTGATAAGTTGCCCCAGCAGGGGCTTATCTGCCAGGCGCTGGGCCACCCAGTTAAACCCCAGGACCACCGGAATTACCGAAACCACGTTGCTGACTATCGCCAAGGGCAGAATCTGATAAAGAGGCAGTCCCATTATCATGCCGGCGGGAATGCCTCCGCGTACCTCGCTGATGGGTAGGGCAGAAAGAATGACGACTACCCACTCCGGGGGCAGATTATGTAGAGCCTCAAATAGGTGTTGCGCCAATTGTGTCGTTGTCCTTGCTCTATTCTGGTTTGTGAGTTGTCATGTATGGTGTCTGCAACGAGTCAATGGTAAATTTGCAGAGAGGAATAACTATGCCTTCCGCGAACCTGGTTCAGAGAACATACCAACGACTAACAAATGAGCAGAGAAATTTACCATGCGCCGATACAAGCTCCTATACTCAATTGGTGATTCAATCTCAATAGGCTATCTGCCGCATCTGGTGACCTCTCTGGCGGAGTACTACACGGTAGCTCACTGCCCAGGCATCGGCGGCTCATCTACTCGGATAATAGAGAACCTGGGCGACTGGATGGCGGGCTATGAAGTGGATGTGGTTCTGCTTAATTGTGGCCTGCATGACATCAAACTCCAATCTGGCCAGCTTGCTACAGCCCCCGATCAATATAGGGCGAACTTGCGAGGTATTATTGATGCTCTGACAGGGCGCTCACTACGTACCGTCTGGTGCAGCACCACTCCGGTTATTGATGAGCGCCATCAGGCAGCCAAGTCCTATGAGCGCCATAACCGGCACGTCATCGCCTATAACCGGATTGCCGACGAAGTAATGACGGCAGCAGGCATAGAAACGATAGACCTATACGAAGTTGTCGTCAACAATGACCCGGCTGTGTTATTAGCAGCGGATGGAGTTCACTTTACTGAGCAAGGCTATCAGATTCTGGCCCAAGCCATAACCGACTATCTTACCGCAGAGTTGTAGGAAGCGCCCTCCCCGTGCAGGCTTGCCGGGCGCTTGTTGGCTACAAGCAACTCCGCACTTAGTGAACTTAGAAGTTGCTGCCTTGGCTGAGGGCTCCAGCACCGGCCAACAGCACGGCGAAGATCAGCCACAGAATCCAGAGAGCGATGCTCACAAGACCGATTATCCAACCCCACTTGGCCCAGACAGCTTGAGTTTGCTTGAACTGTTCAATGCTGTCAAAGCGGCGGTGCTGCCAGGCCCACTCATTGCCCTTGATGCCCAGGACAATCGCCCAGATTATGCCCAGACAAAAGGCCAGCAACGAAATCCAAACATTGTGCGCGATGCCCCAGATCCACGTCAGCCAGAATGCCCCCCAGTTCCAGCCCTTGATCTCTTCAGGCACTGGGCCGCCGGTTCCTGATGTGTTGGCCGATGGTGCGAAACTGCTGGGCGGAGGCTGGGGCGGCTCAGGTGGCCCGCCGGGTGGGGTGGACGGCGGCTGGGCTCCTTGTCCGAACTGCTGACTCTGGTCGTTCTCGCTCATCGTGGTCCCCCTTCTTGTACTGCCGCAGATAGCCAGGCTATAAACCAAATCACAAGCATATTATACACGTTGTGGCCGGCTTCAGGCAAGTGCGTGGTGTCCGGTCGCTTCTTAGCGGCCTCAGGGCTGGACCGTGAAGCGCGCTTCAGCCAGCGGTTCTTCAGCCGCTGAGCTAAACACTGCCACCCGGTAATCTCCCGTGGGCAGGCCCTTATCTTCGGCCTGTAGCCAGGCAAATCCGCGCCCGGCAGCTCCCTTCATAGTCAGCTTCTGCGTAGCCGACTCCAGGCGCAGCTCGCCCCCATACCACTCCACTCGCAATTTCTCGCCTTTGGTGCCGTTGATGTAGGCAAAGGCTACATAGACTCGGTCATGTGGCGCGAATTTGTTCACTGGCTGTTGGGGCTCGCCTGTCGGGGTAATACCCCGTGCAGTAACGCAAGAGACCACGCGGACCTGGC
>JALGTS010000048.1 GCA_029821255.1 Candidatus Zipacnadia bacterium | reverse complement strand
ATATTCTGGTAGATGAATTCCAGGATACATCGCCAGCGCAGATGAAGATGGTACAGGCTCTGGCCTGGCCAGCTCGTTTTCAGGTCGACCGTAATGGCCAAACATGGGAAGCAGACAGTTATTGCCGTCTGATGGTGGTTGGCGACCAAAAGCAGTCAATTTACGGATGGCGCGACGCCCGGCCGGAGAATCTGGATGAGCTGCTGCCGTTTACTGAAGATGACAAGGTGGGAGAGACGGCGCTGTTCCGCCCGTTGACGATAACCTACCGGATGGATCGGCAGTTGACAGTCTGTGCTAATTGCGCGGCGGAAAATACGGGGCTCGGCGATCCTCCACTGTCCAGCGCCAGCAATCGGCCGGGCATAGTCGTTAAGGTCAGTCCCTTCCCAGTCGCGGAGAACGAGACAATCCGCCACGCTCGTTGGCGCGAAGCGGCTTATATTGCCGAAAAGATCCAGGAACTTGTCGCGGAGCAGGGACGGTTCGACTATGGCGATATCTGCGTGCTGATGCGTTGGCGCAGAGGTTTTCGTTTCTTGAAGGCCGCCTTTGAGGAGCGCAAGATCCCTTACCAGACCCTCGGAGGTGTTGGCTTTTTTGACCACCCTCTGGCCCGTGATTTACTGGCGCTGGCCCGGGTTATAGCGAATCCGTTTGATGATGCGTCGTTAGTGCGATTGCTCACCCGTCCCCCAGTCAACCTGAACGATCGGCAACTATTTCTGTTGGCTACTACACCGGATCCTGAACGACACGGCGAAGCCAGCCGCCGTCCGGGTCAGCGCGCGATCATCAGCGCGTTGGCCGAGCTGGTTGAGGGGGGTGATGAATGGCGCAGCGATGTTGAGCGCGCCGAATTGCCTATGGAGCGTCTGGAGCAGTTCTTTGGGCTGCTGAGGAAATTGCGTCACGACAGCGTACTGTATCCGGCCCGTAGCATTCTGGAGATGATGCTGGAATATATTCCGCAGTCTGCAATGAGTATGGCAGAACGCTCCGCTGCGAATGCAGTGAAGGCTACTTTTGAAGCGATTATCAAGGAATTGGACACCGGCGGGACAGCCGCTAACTTAGATCAGCTTGTGCGAGCAATGGATCTTTACGAAGCAGAAGAGGGGCTGGAACTGCCAGGGGTGGATGTGCCCGCGCGCGATGCTGTGCAGGTTATGACCATTCACGGAGCCAAAGGCCTGGGGTTTCCTGCTGTTTTCGTTATGGCATGGGACCCGGAGCAAGCTACGCGCACCAGCGCCGCCTACCATGATACCTGGGGGCTGGTTGGGTTCAGCGTGGACGGAGAGGAGTCGGTCAGGAAGCGGGTCTACAAGCTCTTCTCTGGTAATGAGCAACAACTGCGCGAAGAAAAGCGTCTGTGGTATGTCGCACTGACGAGGGCCAAACAACTGGTATGCGTCACCTATGCGGCGGGTGCTAACGAGCAGGAGCCCCGTATCCCCTGGGGGGAAGATCTGGTGGAAGCACAGGAAGAATCCGGCGAGAGACTGGCTGCGGAGGTTAGTCTGGCCCCCGGCTACTCGCCGGCTGCGCCGCTGGTGCCGGCAAAGCTGCCGACTGACCTGAAACTTCCCCGCCAGCCGGTGGTGATTCACACCAGCTTCAGTGCCCTGCGCGATCTTTTGACTTGCCCCCTCCGTTGGTGGATGAGCGGCAACTGGGACATCGGCGAGCTGCTTGACGAGACCGGGTCGGTAGCACAACTGGCGGTAGGGAGCTGCTTTCATAAATATGTGGCTGCCTACTATCGGCGCGGTCAGCCCCCGGGGGCAGATTACCTGGAACGACTGTGCAGGGCAGCGCCGGTCGAGCTGGACAGTAGCGCGGTTCAGCGCATTGGCGCGCTGGTGGCTGCTTTCCAGGGAAGCCCGTGGGCGCAGCGGACCGTGCCTGTTGATGCTGTAGAACGACCGGTGCATTTAGTGTGCCAAGTGGACAAAGCAATCGTGGACATCAGCGGGAAGGTTGATTTGGTTCTCTCGGATCAGCAGCAGTTCGTGGACTTCAAGACGAACCGACATCTCAGTGAGGCCGACTTGGAGGATTATGCTTTGCAGATGTTGATCTACCAGCAAGCCCTGGCCGCTCAGGGCGATGAAGGGGATGTTTGGCAGCCGCTACTGGTGCACATCACTTCAGAGGGTCTTAAAGAGATGGAAATAAATCCTCAGCGGCTGGCTGCTCAGGAAAAGCGTCTGGAGCAAGCTCTCAGCCAACTCGTGGAGCTTGAATTGAGTCAACAGCGCCCGCCAGCTCCGCCGACGGCGCCATGCACAAATTGTCCGTACGCCGAGTGGTGTGCCGGTGTGAGTAGCAATAAGGAGGAGTCCAGCGAATGAGCATCGTGCCGGTGCGTTCAATTGCTGGCTGTTATGCTTACTGCTGCTTGGGCGTGGAGCCAGTGGGCTCGGGACACTGGCAGGGTGTGTGACCACATTTGGGGCAACCGTTGGCGTACTTCAGGGCTGCCTCATCCAGGTTAACACCGGCAATAGATGCGGTGGTAGCCAGCCATGCCAGCACGTCGGCAAATTCTTCAGTAAGCTCGTCAGGGCTACCGCTGCGCAGCGCCTGGGCCAGCTCTCCAACCTCCTCAATAAACCACATAAAGGTGGATGGCAGCCCCCGGGTGCTATCCTTGTTATAATAGATGTCTTCAATTAAGCTTTGGAACTCGCTGATGGTCATCTTATTACAATAATATTCGGTAGTAACAAGCCAGCCTCCTTCTGGTTAGCGCTGGCTGGTATTGACCAACGAGAATCTTGACAGTTTGTCTTTGCCTTGGTATGCTTGTGGTACAATTAAGTGGTGTGTCTTCAGGGTGAGCGAGAGATGACAGACAGCAAACTTAAGTCAGAAGGTATAGGCACGGAGTTAACTGAGCGGCAGCGACTTATCTTGGCTGCTCTGGTTGACGAGTATGTCAACACCACTCGGCCTATTGGTTCAAAGGCGCTGGCCGACCGCGCTGAGCTGAATGTTAGCTCTGCCACCATCCGTAATGAAATGATGGAGTTGGACGAGTGGGGTTATCTACAACAGCCGCATACCTCGGCTGGGCGGGTGCCTACCCAAAAAGCCTACCGCTTTTATGTGAATAATCTGGCCACCTCCCAGGAGCTGACCATTGACAAACTGAGTTGGATTCACAGCCAGTACCGGCGGATGGAACCAGAGCCTGATAAAATTCTGCGACTGAGTACCAAGTTACTGGCAGACATCGTCAAGCACCCAGCAGTCGCTGTCGAGCCGTGCCCGCCGGTTCCACGTTTGACCGGTATTACAGTTAAACCGGTCAGTAGTCATGCTATTAGAATTAGTTGTACATATCCGGACGGCCAGCAGCACGAATTTGTAGTTCACTTTGATAAAGGCTTCAGCATTGAGCAGGTTAATCGACTCAATAACATTCTCAAGGAACAGTTGGATAGTTTAGTAGAGGGCCGGCTACCTGTGCAAGCCGCGACGGACGACGATGAGCAAGTAACCTTCCAAAAGTTGTTGGACGCGGTGCAGTGCCAGCTTTGGGCTTCAGGTGAAGCGCGTGTGTATGTAGAAGGGATGGCTTATATCCTGGAGCAGCCGGAGTTCCAACAGCTTTCGTACCTCCAGGCAGTTATCAAGGCACTTGGCGAACGGCAGATGTGGCGTCAGGTGCTGGCGAAGGTCGACACAACACAACAAGTGGCGGTACTGATTGGCTCCGAACATGCTGTACCACAGCTGGAACAGTGTAGTACGGTGATGTCGCAGTTCAAGGGGCCAAGCAATCAGCGGGGAATTCTTGGTGTGGTGGGGCCTATGCGCATGGCTTACTCCGAAGTGATATCGGCAGTAGATTGTGTTGCCCAGCAAATCGGGGAGGTCCTGAGTAGTGCTGACACTTGCCATCCCCAATAGATCCAATATGCAGCGGGTAAAGAACTACACTCCTGTGCTCGCAATTGTCATAGTAAATTGATTTTTGCTTCTGATGGAGTTTTACCTGGCGGAATTGCCGACACTTGGAGGTTGCATAAGTGACTGACGAGACCGAATGTAGCGAAGCTACCGAAGTTGAAGAGGGAACTGAAGAGGTGGCGGAGAAGAGTACACCCTCAGCGGCGGAGCTTCAGAAGCGCATAGAGGAATTAGAAGGTGAAATTGCTCAGTGCGAGGACCGCTACCTGCGGGCTGCGGCTGAACTGCGCAACTACCGCAAGCGTGTGGCGCAGCAGCGCGCTCAGCAGCTCCAATACGCCCACGAGCAGCTCGTTATTGCTCTGTTGCCCATATTAGATCATATGGAATTGGCGTTGCAGTCAGCTCGCAGTGAAGACCAGTCGCCACAAGAGATTCTTTCCGGTGTGGAAATGACGTACCGGCAGTTCCAGGATGTGCTGCAGCAGTTTGGCCTTAGCCGGATGAATACCCTTGGCGAGCAGTTTGATGCCAACCTCCATGAAGCTGTTGAACGCAGGACCGTGGATGATGAAGCAGTTGCTGTCGGTGAGATTGTTGAGGAAATTCGTCCTGGCTATAAGCTCCACGATCGGGTACTGCGTCCTGCTCAGGTCTGTGTCTGTGTTAAGCAGGAGGCTGCAGGAGAGCAGCTTACTGACGAAGAACAGTGTCACGACTAAGCTGGCATAAGCAGCAAGTTAGGTCTTAACACTTCTGCGTGTACTTGCTTTGTTGCATTGCCTTGACAGGTCAGGATAAGGGCTATATAATTTGAATACTTCTGGGTTTCGCGAGCTTTTTCACATGTACGTCACCCAAGGGAGGGGCCGGTGATGTTAGACAACGTAGAGGACTATGCCCGAATACGAGTAGTTGGCGTCGGTGGTGGTGGATCCAATGCTGTGGACCGGATGATTGAAGCGGGAGTTATGGGGGTTGAATATGTGGCGGTCAATACCGATGTCCAGGTTCTGGAGCTGTCGGCAGCTGACAAGAAACTGCAAATAGGGGAAAAGCTCACCGGCGGACTGGGCACCGGCGGTGATCCGGACATCGGCCGTCAAGCCGGCGAAGAAAGCCGTCAGGAAATCCTGATGAGCCTTGATGATTCAGATATGGTCTTCATCACCGCAGGAATGGGTGGCGGCACAGGAACCGGGGCCAGTCCTGTCATTGCCGAGATTGCTCGCGAATTGAACGCTTTGACCGTAGGCATCGTCACCAAACCCTTCGCTGTTGAAGGCCGCCGCCGTGCCGAGGTCGCCGAAGAGGGCCTCAAGCGACTCAAAGAACAAGTGGACGCTTTAATTGTTATTCCCAACGATCGTCTGCTTGAGTTATCCGACGAAGATCTAACTCTGCGGGAGGCCTTTGCGCTTGCTGATCAAATTCTCCACCAAGGCGTGCGCGGAATCAGCGAAGTTATTGTCGTTCCTGGTCTGATTAATCTCGACTTTGCTGACGTGCGTTCAGTTATGAAGGGTGCCGGTACTGCAATGATGAGCATCGGCGAGGCCAGTGGCGAGAACCGGGCTGTAGAAGCAGCTAATATGGCCATTGACAGTCCCCTGCTGGAGACGAATATCAAAGGAGCTACCGCCCTGCTGGTCAATATTACTGGCGGTCCTGATCTATCTTTGCGGGAAGTTCATGAAGCTGCTCGTCTTATCCAGGAAGCTGCCCAAGGCGAGGGCGATACCGCTGATATGAACCTGGGCGCGGTGATTGATGAACAGCTTGAGGGCAGTTTGCGCCTGACGGTGGTGGCTACTGGCTTTGACGAAGGTCCTTCACGACGGCCGGCTACCCGACGCTGGACAGCCGGTTCCGCAGAATCCTCTGAAGAGGCGGAGGCAAGTTCGCCCGCAGCGGCTTTTCAGGAAGAGCTGCCCACATACGATGAGAATGACCTGGACATCCCTGCCTTCCTGCGCCGTCACTGAGGTGTAGCGCTTGGTTGGCTGGGAGTGGTTCTATCCGCCTTTGCTGAGTATCTTCTGATACAGTTCCTGTACTTGCCAGGCGACCCGATCAACGCTGAAAAGCTGGTGTGCCCGGGATAGTCCGGCTGCTCCCATTTGCTGAGCATACTGCCGATTGGTCAGTAGCGTCTCAATTGCGTCTGCCAAAGACTGGGCATCCTGCGGTGGCACCAGTAGTCCGGTTTGACCGTCAACTACTATTTCAGGCACTCCGCCTGACTCGGTGGCCACTACCGGCCGGCCGGTCGCCATCGCCTCAATTATCACCCGTCCAAATGGCTCCTCCACCGAGGGCAGCACGAATATATCGCACAGCCGCAATAGCTCCGGAACATCACTACGAAAGCCCGTCCATATCACCCGCTCAGTCAGCCCTAATTCAGCGGCTTGCTGCTTGAGCTGCTCTTCGTAGGCGGCTTCCCAGAAGGCTACTTCGCCGACGACAACGAGCTTCAGCTGGCGCCAGCGGTCGGCCAGGTGAGCAACTGCCTCCAGCAAAGTCATATGCCCTTTCCAGGGAGTAAGTCGGCTCACTATCAGTAACACATAGTCATCAGCGCTCAGGCCAAGCTCGCTGCGTAGTTGCGGCGAGGGTGGACCCGGGCAGAACTTGTCCAGCGGTATGCCATTAGGGATAACAGTTACCTCTGTAGCCAATCCTGCAAATTGCTCTGCTACCACCTTAGAGATTGCGATTACATGGGGATGCAACAAGTGGGCAGCGCGCCGTAGCCAGTGATAGCCTTCATCCTCTCGGAGCAGATCACGGACGTGCCAGATCAGCGGCAGACGCGCCAGACGGGCAGCCAGGCCCCCAATGAAGTGAGTCTTCAAGGAGTTGGTGTGCACCAGTTGGGCGCCGGTACGCCGCAGGGCTGCGCGCAGTTTCAGGGAAAGTTGCACAGTGCTGCATACGTTAGGTATCAAACGTAATAGCCCGGTGCTGACCTCGTCCCTTTTCTGTTGTAGCAAGGGATGATCCGGAAATACAGCTATTCTTTCAACGTCGGCAATCTGGTCGGAGTGTAGCCACTTAGCGCCTTCGGTATGGAGGATTGTCGCAGTGAAGGAGGTCCGATCCAGGCGGCTGACAAGCTCTATGAGACTATGCTCGGCGCCGCCGAAGTCTATGGCGTGATCTATGTAAGCAATGTGGGCAGGGCTGTCGCAGGTCACTATTGCACCCCCGGCAGCGCTTCGGTCAGGCCCCAATCGGCTAAGGCGCTGTGACAACGTATGGCCACCTGCTCCCAGGTGAATTCTTGCAGCACGCGAGCCCGGCCCACCGCACCCAGTTGAGCAGCGAAGTCCCGGTCGCTCAGTAGCCGGATGATGGCTGAAGCTATCGCAGCAGGATCTTCGGGATCAACCAGCAGGCCGGTCTGGCCATCAACCACGGCATCTGTTACTCCGCCGGTATTACCGGCAACCACGGGCAGCCCACAGAGATTTGCCTCCAGATAGACCAGTCCCAGACCCTCAATCGGCTCTCCATACAGGTCGCGACTGGGCATAACAAAGACATCGGCGGTGCGGTATAGGGCTGGTAATCTCTGGTCATCCACCCGCCCCAGAAACTCCACGCAATCCTCCAGCCCGTATCTCCTGGTCAGGTGGTGCAGTCTCTGTTCTTCCGGGCCGTTGCCAACGATGATATATTTGGTAGGGCCCACTTCGTTGATTATCTGTGGGAGAGCTGCTATTACCTGGCTGTGGCCTTTGCGTCTGACCAGGCGGCTGACAGTGAGCAGTATATGCTGATCGTTATTGACTAATT
>JALGTS010000047.1 GCA_029821255.1 Candidatus Zipacnadia bacterium | reverse complement strand
AGCACAAGCGCACGGACTGATCACCATCGGAGGCGAGCACGAAGGGCTGGAGGCCGACACTAAGGTAGATGTGGAACTGTTAGTTTCTCCAGCCAGGATCAAACAGAGCATTGTGGCTATCGGCAGTCATGATTTGGCTCTGGGATTGTTAGCTGAGTGGTTGGCAGAGCGCTGGCCACCTTTGTATCTGGTCTGCCTGAATACAGGCAGCACCGAAGGGTTGGCAGCGTTGCGGCGCGGCGAGGGGATGATTGCCGGTACTCATCTGCTGGACCCAGCGACACAACAATACAATGTCAGCTACATTCAGCGATGGTTGCCTCAGGTGCCGCTGATCGTGGTGAACCTAAGCTTTCGCGAGGTTGGCCTGCTGGTCAGTCCTGGTAACCCCAAAAAGATAGACGGCTTGGCTGATCTGAGTAGAAAAGACATAACTCTTATCAATCGCCAGGGGGGGTCAGGCACTCGCGTGTTGCTGGACTTTCTGCTTGAGAAGCATAACATCCCGGCAACAGCCGTAGCTGGTTACGAACGGGAAGCCTATACCCACACGATGGTCGCCGAAGCGATCAGACAAGGGAGTGCTGATACAGGATTAGGCATCCAGGCCGCCGCCCAGGCCTTCGGACTTGACTTCGTACCAATTACCGAGGAGCGATACGACTTGGTCATTCCCAAGCGTTTTCTGGAGCTTGCCAAGGTTAAGTCAATGATTGCAACCATCAATGATGCAGCATTTCATGATGCTATTGCGAAATTAGGCGGTTACTCAACGCGCTGTACCGGAGAGATTGTCTATGAGCAATGATAGAGCAGCACAGACTTCTATCCGCGTGGCAATATTGACCGCCAGCGACTCGGTGGCCCAAGGCCGGGCCAAAGATGTTAGCGGCCCGGTGCTCAAAGAACTGGTAGAGGCCGAAGGAATGCAAGTGGTACAGACAAGCATACTGCCTGACGAGCAGGAACAGATCGCAGCGTGGTTGCGACGCACTGCCGATGCTGCTGATGTCCTGTTGACCTGCGGCGGTACCGGTCTGGGGCCCCGAGATGTTATGCCAGAAGCGACTCAAGAGGTGATTGACTATCAGGTACCAGGAATAGCTGAGGCCCTGCGCGCTGCCGGCCTGGAATATACCCCATATGCTATGCTGTCGCGAGCGGTAGCCGGCGTTATCGCCAACACACTGGTAGTAAATCTACCCGGTAGCCCTACAGCGGTCAGACAGCAGTTTGAGGTGCTGCGATCGGTTCTACCTCACGCAGTAGCACTGCTACGGGGCGATACCACCCGCGACGATGACGAAAGGAAGCCTGTTAACAAATGCTGATTGACCGCTTCGGCCGCCGCATAAACTATCTGCGTCTTTCGGTAACCAATCAGTGCAATCTGAACTGTCTGTACTGCCGGCCGTTAGGCACTAAGCAGCCTCCTCAAAATAGTAGCCTCAGCTACCAGGAGATTGCCACGATCGTTCACGCAGCAACCCAGTTAGGGATAACTCACTTTCGCCTAACTGGCGGCGAGCCGCTTCTGAG
The DNA here is from genome assembly GCA_029821255.1 of Candidatus Zipacnadia bacterium. Lineage (GTDB taxonomy): Bacteria > Armatimonadota > Zipacnadia > Zipacnadales > Zipacnadaceae > JALGTD01. Next base: position 6,184 of record JALGTS010000047.1, on the reverse strand, counting down.
AGCTGATCTGCCGGAACTTATCAGGGGGCTATCGTCAATACCCGGTGTTACTGACCTATCTCTAACCACCAACGGACAACTGCTCAGCGACATAGCTCAGGAGCTGGCCGTAGCCGGCCTGCAGCGCGTCAATGTCAGTATAGATAGCCTGGACCCCGACCGCTATCGTTTGCTGACCGGGGGGGGCAGCCTGCAGCGCGTATGGGCCGGCATTCATGCCAGCCAGCGAGCAGGCCTGGCACCAATCAAGCTAAATGTAGTGCTGGTCAACGGCTACAATGATACGGAGGTAACCGACTTTGCGCAACTGGCCGGAGAGCAGGCAATGAATGTGCGGTTCATAGAGCTGATGCCAATAGGGGCAGCGGCTGCGGTGGCCGATACCCTGTTCTATCCGGCAGACGCAGCCCGCCGTCAGCTAGCCCCCCAGTTGGGATACCCCAGTCTGGCTGGGCCAGGCCCAGCCAGTGTCTGGCAACTGGGACAGGGGACAGTGGGCTTTATCGCTGCCATTTCGGAGCCGTTCTGTGATAGGTGCAATCGGCTGCGGGTAACGGCTCGTGGGACGCTCAGGCCCTGCTTGAATAGCGATATTGAGCTTGACCTGACCGCTGCGCTTGGTAGTCCGCACCCGGTGGCCGCTGTGCAGCAGGTGCTATATGAGGCGGTGGCACTCAAGCCCAAGCGGGGAGGATATCTGACTGCAAACACCCCGGGCAATATTGAAATGAGTTGCGTGGGCGGATGAAGGAGGAGCCAAAGTTGGCGGGAGGTGAACCACAGGATTTGCAGATGATTGATGTAACTGACAAGCAAATCAGCCGCCGTCGCGCAGTGGGGGCAGCACAGGTGCGAATGTTGGCCGAAACTGCCCAGGCTATCAGCGACGGTACCCTCCCCAAGGGTGATGTGTTGACGGCGGCCCGCCTGGCCGGCATCATAGCAGCCAAGCAAACCTCTCATCTGATCCCGCTTTGCCACAACATACCGTTGACAAACGTGGAGGTACATTGTACCGCAATCCCGCCCCTCCACCGAGTGTGCATCCAGACGCTGGTCACGGCTGAGGCCCGCACCGGAGTGGAGATGGAGGCCCTGACTGCCGCCACTGTTGCCGCTCTGACGGTGTACGATATGTGCAAGGGAGTTGACCGCACTGCCCAGATTGATCGCATTCAAGTACTCGTCAAAGCCGGCGGGCGCAGTAGATACTGGCGGGCACCCGGCGTGGGAGAAGTGGTGGCAACCTCTATCGGCAAGCAAAAGGGCATGCCCAAAGAAAATGTACCCCAGATAGACTTGGAAGTTGACCACGGCGTCAGCGGCGATGTTCATGCCGGCCCCGGACCACGCCAGGTCAGCTTGTTGGCCACCGAGAGCATCGCGCAGGCCCGACAGCAAGGCGTGGAGGCCGGTCCGGGCGACTTTGCCGAGAATATCACCACCGCAGGCCTGAGGCTCCCCTCATTACCCCTGGGGACTGCTCTACTGCTGGGCAGATCGGCTGTCGGTATCGTCAGCCAGATAGGCAAAGAATGCGACCAGCCTTGCGCAATCGGTCGCCAGCTTGGCGACTGCGTGATGCCCCGTGAAGGGATCTTTGTGCGCATCATCCATCCTGGTCAGCTTCGGCCTGGCGATTTAATCCAGGTTCTGGCTGATTGAAGCGCCAACACTCGTGTCATTGCTTCCCGTGGTGTAATCAGTGACAAGCTCTATGATTCCGATACCAACAGAGGGCAGCTTTCCCACCCAACACGAGTAATGCCGCGAGGAGGCCGAAGAAGGCGTAGAAGGCCACTGCCCCGGCCAAATGAGGCTGAAAGCGGGTCGGCGGGAGACCGCCTCCGACAGCTAAAATTGCCTTGGGCACAAGCCTGCCTATATGCCCAAACGCCCCGGCCAATATAACTCTCAGGCTTTCCGGAGCTCGACTACCAGCAACCACCAGCAGATCCACGAAGAGGCCAGCAAACAGGTATCCTGATATCTTGTCGGGTGTCAAAGCTCCCAGTCCGCACGTTACCAGTGTCCCCCCGGCAGCCACCAACGTGCCAGCGCCCCGTGTTCCCCACATGGCTGCAACCAGCAAGGGCGGTAGCCAAAAAAGCGCCCGGTGACCGGGAATACCCAGATGAAGCGGCGGCCGCGCCAAAGCCAGCACAAAACCAGCGGTACACGCACCAATAAGCACGATGCGCAAAGCTATAGCGTAATCAAATGTCCACTTGTCAACGTCTTGGCCAAACAGACTACTCACGGAATCTCTTGTCTCCCTGTGGTTACCGGCTCTGGCACGATCTTGTGCGGCCAACCCTTGACCGGCAGCCAGCCATCGTGACCAGGCTCTACGAACAGAACGACCAGCCCTTCACATAAGGCTGGCCGCAGGCCGTTGCCAACCAGAATACGCCCATCTGGGACTGCCTCCCCGCTAACAGTCCTAATCTCATCCACGCCAGCGTTAATGACTTCAACTGGTGTCACCATCCCTCGCAACTCTCTTACTGCTCCTACCTGGACAAAGCGTCCATCGTTTCCGGAGCTGGCCAGAGCAGCCCCGGCCAGTGCTCCTACAATCCCGCGGGCACCATCCCTGACTGCTTGCAAGACGATCCCAGCGCTCGCCGCGGCTTGCTGTGCCTCTGCGGCAGCCACCACTCTGCGCTGCGCTGCTCGGCCCAAACCGATCTCCTGCAGTTGCCGACAATCACCAGCACATAGTCCCGGCTCGCTACCGTGGCAACAGCGATTAGCTACCCATACTACAGCATGCTCAACAATAGCCGTAAATTCACGGGATGAACAACGTAAATGGACGACATTCGCACTGTTGTTGCGGGTATAAGGTATTCCCGGAAGGACAGCTAACTGGTGTCGGGTGACACCTTTGATCTCCACCCAGCGGGCCAGCTCTTCCGCCAGCATGCGTGCCAGTCGGCCGGTGCCACCTGTCTGCGGGGTATCGGTATCATCTATGCCAATCAGGAATCTATTCATCTATCTCCGGCTCCCGCTTCGGATCTACAGAAGCTGTAAGGGAGGTTCGGTGACAGGCACGTGCAATCCTCCCGATCAGTATTACTTAGCAAGAGGATGTTGCAGAAGGAGGTCTCGGACAGCAAGACGAAGAAACAGAATCAGACAGCCACCGGTAAGTGTCCGAAGGCCGACTGGCAAAAAACGGGCACGCTGGCAAGGTTTTATGTTGTTTGGAGGAACTGTCCGTATGGGAGAGACGATAACTGATGAGCAAGCAGCCCAGGCTCCGTCGGTGGCCGAGGTGACTGCGGTCCTGGACGAATTACGGGTCTGCCCCGCCTCTGACCTTATTAGCGTGCTACAGCAGGTTCAGGACAACTTCGGCTACCTGCCGGCTATCGCTCTGGAACAGATCAGCCAGCGCACCAAGATCCCTTTGAGTCGCATCTATGGCGTGGTTAGCTTTTATGCACAGTTCTATACCGAGCCTCACGGGCGGCACACCATCCGCTGCTGCCGGGGTACCGCTTGCCATGTCAAAGGCGGCAGCCGGGTGCTGGAGGCGGTCGAGCAAGAGTTAGGTATCAGCGAAGGGCAAAGCACGCCTGACTTAATGTTCTACCTGGAAACCGTCGCCTGCCTGGGAACGTGCTTTCTGGCACCAGTGATGATGATTGACAACCAGTATTTTGGCCAGCTTACCCCCGAACGCGTCAAAACCATCCTGCGAAGCTATCAGGCTGACAAATGCTCAAACCACTAAAAACGCTTGCCGAACTTGACCAATTGCGCACTACTTTGCTGGCGCAACCCACTCCCGACGTACAGATTCGAGTCTGTTCCACCGGCTGTCGGGCCTTGGGTGCGCTGGAGGTATGCGAAGCATTTGAGAAAGAAATTGCCAGGCGGAGCTTAGGCAAGCGTGTGCAGGTGGTGCGTACAGGCTGTCACGGGCTGTGCGCTGGAGCGGTAGTCGTAGTAATTGACCCCGGCGGCATCTTCTACCAGGGGGTTAGTGCTAACGATGTACCTGAAATCATTGAAAAGACCGCCCTTGGCGGGGAGATAATAGAACGCCTCTGCTGGTCGGCTGATGGGCAGATTGTCCCTCATCAACACGATATTCCCTTCTATAAACACCAAACGCGGCTGGTGCTCAAAAACTGTGGAGTAGTAGATCCGCGCAGCCTGGAAGACTGCCTGAAACACGGCGCCTATAGCGCTCTGGCAAAAGTCCTGTCCCAGATGTCTCCTGAGCAAGTCATCACCGAGGTAAGCGCTTCCGGGTTGCGGGGCCGGGGAGGAGCCGGCTTCCCGACCGGGCGTAAGTGGCAGTTCACCCGCGCTGCTGCGGGTCAGCCAAAATACATAATATGCAACGCTGACGAAGGTGACCCAGGTGCTTTCATGGATCGGGCGCTGCTTGAGGGTGATCCCCATCTGGTAATTGAGGGGATGCTCATCGGCGCCTATGCCATTGGGGCAACCCGAGGTTTTATCTATGTACGCGCTGAGTATCCTATCGCCATTGAACATACCCAGCTTGCTCTGGAGCAAGCTCGCCAAGTCGGTCTGCTGGGCGATGACGTCCTCGGAACGGGCTTCGCTTTTGACATTGAGATCCGCAAGGGTGCCGGAGCCTTTGTCTGCGGTGAAGAGACAGCACTGATTGCCTCGGTTGAGGGCAAGCGTGGAATGCCTCGCCCCCGCCCCCCATTCCCCGCCAACTCCGGGCTAAACGGGAAGCCGACCAATATAAATAACGTTGAGACGTGGGCCAATGTGCCCCGCATTATCGCAGGGGGAGCCGATGCCTATGCTACCATCGGTACCGCGGGTTCTAAGGGCACCAAGATATTCGCCTTGGCCGGAAAAGTAAATAATACTGGGCTTGTGGAGGTCCCGTTGGGGACGACGCTACGCGAGATCATCTTTGCCATCGGCGGGGGCATTCCCCGCGGCCGGAAGTTCAAGGCAGCACAAATGGGCGGGCCGTCCGGCGGGTGTGTACCCCCCCGCTACCTTGATCTACCGATCGACTACGACTCACTTAAAGAAATTGGCGCCATTATGGGCTCCGGCGGCTTAATTGTGATGGATGAAGCCACCTGCATGGTGGATATTGCCCGTTTCTTCACTGATTTCGTACAGCAGGAATCGTGCGGTAAATGTGTGCCGTGTCGCGTGGGCACGAAGCTGATGCTGGAGACCCTTACTGGCATCACCACGGGCCAAGGTGAGTTAGGCGATATTGACCAACTGGTGCAATTCGGTGAGACAATCCAGAAGGCGTCATTGTGCGGTCTGGGCCAGACTGCCCCCAATCCAGTTTTATCAACAATACGTTATTTTCGCGATGAATACGAGGCCCATATCCTTGAAAAGCGCTGTCCAGCTCATTCCTGTGAAGCGTTAATCACCACGACCTGCTCCAGCGCTTGCCCGGCACATGTCAATGTTCCTGAGTATGTGGGCTTGATTGCAGCAGGACGCTTTGCGGAAGCCCTGGATATCATCCGCCGGCGCAATCCCTTCGTCTCCGTCTGCGGTCGCGTCTGCAATCACCCCTGCGAGCTATTCTGCCGTCGGGGTGATATAGACGAGCCGGTAGCGATTAGGGACCTCAAGCGATTCGTCTCCGACATAGACGAGGTCGGCTACCCGCCCCAGTGGTTAGGACCACGCAGTGGGCGGGTTGCTATCGTCGGTTCGGGGCCGGCCGGGTTGACGGCAGCATATTTCCTGGCGCTGATGGGGCGCGAGGTGACGGTGTTTGAGGCCTTGGATGTGGTCGGGGGCATTCTGGCGGTAGGTATTCCCGCCTACCGTCTGCCCAAGGAGGCATTAGCCCGCGATATTGAATATATCCGTCGTGCTGGTGTTGAAATAGAGACCGGCCACAGGATTGAATCACTCCAGGAGCTGCAGGATACCGGCTTCGACGCTATCTGTGTGGCAGTTGGCGCTTGCAACGATGCCCGGCTTGGACTCGCTGGTGAGCAGCTGGATGGTGTACATCATGCGCTTAGTTTCCTGCGGCAGGTGGCCTGGGGTAAGCTCAACCAATTGTCTGGGGCTGTGGCAGTAGTTGGGGGCGGTAATGCGGCCATAGATTCAGCTCGCACTGCCTTGAGGTTGGGAGCAAGTTCCGTAATCGTGCTATACCGTCGCACCGAGCAGGAGATGCCAGCAGCCCCTGAAG
>JALGTS010000046.1 GCA_029821255.1 Candidatus Zipacnadia bacterium | reverse complement strand
GCAACTGATACAGCGGTACCGCATAAGCCTGGGCTGCCAACTCCCATAATGCCATATCCACAGCGCTCAGGGCGCCGGCATATTCGCGCAGCGGCCACTTCTGGGCCTGGAGTGCGCTCATCATCTGCTCCCAAAGTTGGCCTCGGGCGCGCACTGGCCTGTCAACGAGCAGCGGCTCAAATAAACCAACAGCTTCAGCCAGATGATCAGTAGACGGCACCAGCGCTTCTGCCAGACTAACAGCGCCAGTATCTGTTACGATGCGTATCAGGTAAGCTGGCTGGTGGGCATCTGCAGTAGATGGGCGGATCGAAAGCCAACTCAGATTAGCTATATTCACGAAATTAGGACCTCAAGTGGCCGCACTTTGGCGGCTGCAACATCTACTACAATACACTGCTGAGTGGCGTACTTCACTGCTCTTCCAACCGATAGCCGACGCCGGTAACGGTAGTCAGCAGAACTGGGTCCTGGGGGTTGGCCTCGAGCTTGGCCCGTAGTCGCCCGATGTGAACATCCAAGCTGCGGCTGCTGGTGCTAATATTGCCAGCCCACACCTGCTCTATGATCTCCCGGCGCGGCACTGCTCGCCCGACATTACGAGCGAGATAAGTCAGTAAATCAAATTCGCGCGGAGTCAGTTCTATAATCTCATCGTTGAGGGCAACAGTGTGCCTGGCCAAATCCACCCGCAAAGGGCCGACCTCCAGTTTAGTCGGCTCGACAACAGACCGGCTATATTCGGTAGCACGGCGGATCTGTGCCCGCAGATGAGTGATGATTTCACGCGGAGAAAGCTGGGTCTCCAAACATTCATCTGCGCCGCAGTCAAGTATACCAACAACCAAATCAACATCTGAGTGGTTAACCAGAACTATTATTGGTAAATCAGTCTGTGCAGCCAGTGACCGAAAAGCTTCGTCTTTAGGATCCGAGAGCTGATTCCACATAACTAACAGAGCATCCCAGGATCCGTCCAGAGAGGATAGCAAGCTGTCTAACGACCGAACTTGGACAAAACCAATGGCGCCCCCTGGCATACCAGCCGACTGGAGAGATTTAACCAGGTCCTCATCCCCAAGAACAAGCACTTGTTGAGGCATCGCAATTGGTCTCCCAACCCGACTGTAGCTCTCAGGTTTGCTGGCGTTCGATGAAATCAAGTACATCAGATAACCGGAAACGGCGTTGATTACCCGGTGTCCGGAAGCACTTGAGCACACCGCGCTTGGTATAGCGCCGAACGGTGGTTGGACATACGCCGATCAGAGTGGCTGTCTCCCTTAGCGTCAAAGTCGGATCAAGCATACGTTCAATAAGTTCCTCGCGCGTCTCCTTGATACCGGGGGCCCGCTTGCTTGTTTGGGGTTGCTGACGAGTCTGCCCGACATCCAGGGGCAACCGCTGCTGGCGGGAGATGAGGGCCTGAAGGCGCTTGGCCTGTGCCTCATCAGCTCGCCGTGCAACCTCATCAGCGACCTTTTGCACCTCGGAACGATTGTTCTCTTCAGGCTGAGCCAGCTCACCACCTTCGGCCGCCTTAGCCTTCTCCCCTTGCTTCTGCCGCTTCTCAACTCTTTCTAGCTGCTCGTCGCGATACTTGATCCATTCGTGCATCAACATAGTTACCCGACTCTCCCCAAGATCCGGCGGATCAATCAAAGCAATTAACGCCGCCACAATAGAGACAGGATCGTCAGTACTCCACTGAGCAACAAACTCAGTACCAAGCAACTAACGATCGGAAAATAGAAGGAAAATCCTGGACGTCTTATAACAATGTCTCCTGGTAGTAGTCGTCCGCCGCTACCCCACCTACCAATAATCAATACCAATCCACCCATAACCAACAAGAGCAGGCCACTACCTATGAGAAACTTTGCTGCAGTCTGCCAGATGTTGCTCAGCATCCCTAACTCCCACCTATTCGCTTCGGTTACCACCACCCAGTATAGCCAGGCGTTCTTGGTCAGCCTGGGCACGACGCCGGCGTGCCACATCCAGCAAGCCGCTCTCTCCGGTATCCAGATATACTTGTGCGGTCACCAGCGCCTCACAGGCAACAGCATAGAACAACTCGCGCTGGGCGTGGACCTCGCGGCGGCCAGCCGGCGGCTTGACTTGCTGAAGAAACTGCTTAATTTTCTCCACCTGACCGACACTATCATCCAGCACCAGATAAGCATCCTCGCGCGCCACCGGACCGCCTTCAATAAAAGCCTCAAAGAGCTGCCAACCGTTAGTTAGTGCCTGAGTAACAGCGCCATCGGCAGCAGCAAAAATCCTATCGTAACCTTCACGAGCTAACGACCCAGAGCCGCCCAGCAGCTCTTCGGCCCGTACATAGCAATCAAAGGCCTCCTTATATTGGCCCACTTGCTTGTAGATGTCACCTAAGCTGCGGTGGGCCAGAGCCTGCGCCTTCTTATCGCCCTGGGCCAGAATACGTCCGTAGACCGACTCAGCAGATTGTAACATGCCGCGCTGCTTGAGAGCTGCGCCCAGGGCTTGCAGCAGAGTCATACTCTGCGGATTATTCTCCACAGCCTGGCGCAGCGTATCCAGCGCTCGCCTCGGCTGGTTGTATCGTTCATAGAGTCGTGCCAACTGCAGGTAGGCAGCACCGCAGGCGCTGTCCGCGGTAATAGCCTGCTTGTAGTACTGTTCTGCCTGCTGCCAGAGGCCACGCCGTTCTTCAATTGCAGCCAAGATCAGTCGCGGCAGACACAGCGAATTGTCCGCAGCTATAGCCGCCTGCAGCACCTGCTGCTGTTTTTCCACTTGCTGCATCTGAGCAAATATCGCCGCCTCCAGCAGCAGCACTTTGACCCGATCTGCGCCGGCCTGCCGTGCACCTTCTGCCAATTCCAGAGCCTTCTCGGGGCGACCATCAGCCAGCGCAGCTCGTGCCGACATCAGAATGTCAGCCTCCGCTGCCGTATCATTCTGCGCTGCAGCAGACGATTCAACCACCGTAGCAGAGCCGGGTTCTTCAGCGCCTGCGGCAGCCCCCACGCTGGCCCATAATACGACCACCGCAACTAACACCCGCCACTTATGTCCTTTGTGAGCTGTTACCTGCCTATTTTTTCTTGGCATACTTTGATGGACTGCCTGATCGACTTAATTGCTGTCTGCTTGGCGGCCTTTGTAGAGGGATCCTGCGCCATCTCCTGATTATAGCGCTGCTCCGCTGTCTGATACTTGGCAATAGCTTCTTGGTAGTTGCCTTGACGCCGCAGGTCATCAGCCTCGCGGCGCAAAGCCTCAGCCGACTGGCGCGAAGCACCAGCTCTGGGCTGCTGCTCCACCCATATGCTTATCTGCCCAGCCGGCTGCTGGCTATATTCCTGTGTCGGAACCTGCGACTGCCCCGGAGTATTTGAATCTGCGGGCGGAGCAGTGCCACTTTCAACAGACTCAGGAGCAACATCCTGCAGAAATCCCAGAGGGTCTTCGTGATCGTCAGCCAGCGCAGGCGGTAACTCGGCCACACGGGTGTCCGGAGGTGGAGGGACGAACCGGCCCGCTCCGTACCGGGCCGTTGACGAATCAGACGAACTGGGCTCTTCGGGCCCAACTCGAACCGGTTGGAAGGGATTCTGTCGGGGTTCCAACGAAAGCTTCCCACCCAAGCTGCGGTAGTCTCGGACCAGCGCCGCACAGTACTCCCGGTAGGCATTGCTGTAGAGTTCCCTTGCACTAACCTCGCCAGCATTAATCCGGGCCGCTTCGCTGAAGGCCGCCATGGCCTCATCGTAGCGCCCTGCCGCCATTAACTGCTTCCCACGTGTGATATACATAGCAAAAGCGCGTTGCTGGCTTGCCTGAGCCAAGCGCATATTATGCGCCCTCAGTACAAAGACAGCAGTAACGACCCCCAGCAACAACACCAGAGAGATGACCAGAGCAACAGTTGCCCACCGATTCAATAGTTTCAGGCGCCGCTCCTGCTCGGTCTCCGGCTCCGTCTGTTCTTCGGCCAAGCGTTCCCGTAGCGCCAGGATCTTCTCTTCGTCTGCTTTACGGTTGGGGTCGAGCGCTACGACCTGCTCATAAGCCTGGAGAGCCAGATGCAAATTGCCCTTCTCCTCTTCAGCCATCGCCAACAGTTCGTAGGCAGCGATATTCTGCGGCTCATGCTCAATTACCTGACGACACAGACGAACTACCTCCCGGCTTTTCCCAGCCACCAGCAGCTTAGCAGCCTCGCGCAGCACCTTGCCTGACCACTCCGAATCAGCGACAACAAACCGCGAGGTCTCTTCCAACTCCTCCCTCTCCGTGGTCCCACGCTCCGACCAAGCAGCCGTGTGCAAATTATCTCCATCACCAGTTCCAGTTATAGAGGACATAATAGCAGCCTTGCCTCCCCCTTGGCACATACCAGCAACAGCACAAGTTTGGTCCAATTTGCTTACTACTGTTGCACAATCTACTAAGCAAATTTTACCCCATAGCAAGCACCATTGTCAAGATTCGGAGGCCAAGGAGAAAGCCACAGGACAGTCGGAGCACTGCTGCTGCTTATAATTTCCTGCCGCTGTCAGATAGCCGACTACTTGTCACGATGCCTGCGTATGGCGTATAATCTGCAAAGATAGTGGGGCCAGACAGCTAACTAAGGGATGGGTGGAATTATATGAGCAATCGAGGAGCCAAGATTTCTCGGCAAACCGCAGAAACGACCATAGTCGTGGAATTAGACATTGATGGTTCAGGCGTCTGCGAGATCTCCACTGGTGTCGGATTCTTTGACCACATGCTGAGCCACATCGCCCGGCACGGCTACTTCAATCTGACAGTACAGGCTAACGGCGATCTGGAGGTTGACGCCCAGCACACAGTTGAGGATGTAGGCATTGTACTGGGCCAGGCTTTGCAGGAGGCAGTTGGAGACAAGCGTGGCATAGCTCGGTTTGGACTGGCTGCCTGTCCGATGGATGAGGCGCTGGTGATCGCTGCTCTTGATTTCGCAGGCCGTGCCCATCTGAGCTACCAGCTTAGCCTACCCGCCCCCAGGGTCGGTCAATTTGACACCGAGCTGGTTCGCGAGTTCTTTGCTGCTCTGACTGCCAACGCCGGTATCAGTCTGCACCTGACCCAGCAGGCCGGAGTCAATACCCACCACATCATCGAATCGGCGTTTAAGTCATTTGCCCGTGCCCTGGACCAGGCTACCCGGCTTGACCTCCGCAGCGAGGATGTGCCCTCAACAAAGGGACGGCTGTGACGCCGCCATCTTACCCAACCCACCTTGTTGTTAAGAACAGCTAATAGGAGGAGTCACCAATGAGACCTGCACTACATACCGTAAGTTACGCCGGGGTTTGGCCCGGCCAGGCGCGATTGACGCTGGAAGAGACCATCCAACGGGCCAAGCAGCTTGGCTTTGCGGGCGTGGAGATCGTGGCCAAGCGTCCCCATTTATCGGTGCTTGACTACGGTGAGGACGATCTTAAGCGCCTGAGGGAACAGATGGCTACGCTGGGAATCGAATGCGCAGCGATGGCGGGCTACACCAACCTCAGTGCTGATGCCGAGCACCCGGATATCCCCCTCGTCGAGATGCAAATTGCTTACGTAACCGAGCTTGCCCGTATTGCCCACCAACTTGGCGGCCAGATTATCCGCGTCTTTACCGCGTATCGCCACGAAAAACTATCAGAAGCCGAAACACATGAGCGCTGCGTCAAGGCTCTACGCGAGTGTGCACAGCGGGCGGCGGACTATGATTGCACGATCGCCGTTCAGAACCACCACGATCTCGCTGCCCACTACGAGTCAATGTACGATCTGATTATGGATATTGATGAGCCGAACTGCCGGGCAGCGTTTGATGCCTGGGCAACCACCCTACACGGCGACGATATCGTCGCAGCGGCCAAGAAAATGGCTCCCATCACCTGCTATACCACCTGCGCCGACTATCAGTACCGCCCGCGTTTTCAGTATCAGCCCAACATAGTAAACTACACACCGCTACCGGCGCGAGTACAGATGGTGCCAATGGGCGAGGGCATGATTGACTACGAAGGTTTCCTGAATGCCCTGCAGGCAGGTGGCTACGACGGCTGGGTAGCCTTTGAGATGTGCGCCCCTCTTCTTGGCGGGGGCACTTTAGATAATCTTGACAGTTATGCACGCGGTTTTATTGAGTATATTGACCCATGGCTCAGTAAATAGCCGAACCGCTCACAGGCACATTCGTTGCCGGTTTTATGAGGGAGTACATTGTGTGAATATCCTGCTCATCGCCATTGACACGCTTTCGGCACGACATATGGGCTGCTATGGCTACCAGCGCGATACCAGTCCCTTCCTTGACCAGGTTGCGCAAGAGAACGCATTGTTCGAATCACTCTATTGCCAGGCAATTCCCACACAGCCGTCCTTTACAAGCCTGTACACAGGACAGTACGCCATCACACACGGCATCGTGGCACACGGAACTACGCGGCAACTCAACGAAGAAGCCCCGTTTCTCTCTACGTTGCTACAGCAACACGGCTACACAACTTGTGCGGTGGACAATCTATCCAGTCACCAGGAGTGGTTCACCCGAGGCTATGAATTCTATATCACGCCTCGGCAGACCGGACAATATGCTCAAGCTACCCCTTGGGAGGCCTATAATGCTCGGGCGATTCCATGGCTGAAGCAACACAAGGACGAACAGTTCTTTATGTTCGTGCACTACTGGGATCCCCATACCCCGTATATCCCCCCCGAAGAATACCGCGGCCTATTCTACGAGGGGGATCCTACCGATCCCAGCAACCACTCGCTTGACGGACTGGAGAGACACCCCTTGGGCGAGCAGTGGAGACAATGGTTTGATCAGCACCTTATGCCGGGAATCACGGACGCCGAATACATCAGGGCTATGTACGACAGCGAAATCCGCTACGTTGATAACGGTGTGAGACAACTGCTCGAAACAATGGATGACCTGGCAATTGCTGACGACACCTTAGTTGTCATATTCAGTGACCATGGCGAAATGATGTACAAACACGGGATATATTTCGACCATCACGGGCTCTACGACGAGGACATCCATGTCCCTCTAATCGTGCGCTGGCCCGGTGTGACCAATACAGGAGTCAGGATACCGCATTTGGTTCAGCATATTGATATTGCACCTACGATTCTGGACATTGCAGACATTGCCATTCCCCAAGAGATGGAAGGAAGCAGCCTGGTGCCGTACCTGACGGGCAAGTCTGACGCTCCGCTGTATCCCTATCTGGTGTCTCTGGAGTGCACTCGACAGATGAAGTGGGCCCTGCGCACCGATAGGTATAAGTACATCCTTGCCCGGGAGAAGGACTATTGTGGTGGGCCGATGCGGGAGTTGTACGACCTGAAGAAAGACCCACATGAGATGAATAACATAGCGGATCAGCAACCTGAGCAGGTACGCGAACTGGAAGCCATTCTCAATGGCTGGATTGCTCAAATGATGGAGCAAAACGGGCTGACTGAGGATCCCTTGGTAGCACATGGGCTGACGCTGGGTACTGGCTGGAAGGAATGGGTCGAGACGCATGGATACTGGTAGTCATGCAGACCGCAACCACGCGTTAAACCAAGCCCGAGGAGGGCATAGGTTCCAACATCCGATAAGGCCTGCAGCCGCTGCTGAAAGGTGCAGAGATCCCATTGCTAATAATCCCAGCCATTGATCTGTCCGCGGGCCAGGTGGTACGCCTGGCCCAGGGCGATATGCAAAAAAAGACTGTCTATAGCATTGATCCGGTCGCTACGGCCCGGCGCTGGGCCGATGAGGGCGCCCAGCTTTTGCATGTGGTA
>JALGTS010000045.1 GCA_029821255.1 Candidatus Zipacnadia bacterium | reverse complement strand
CCGAGGAATGAGCAACCGCCTCACCGGCAAAGGGTTCACAAATAAGCCTGTTGCCAGTATATTAGTTGGAAGATAGACTGTCAAGCAGCAAGCTGGTTGAGCCTCGGGGGCTTATTGCTGAAGGAATTATAGCGTTCTGCGGTAAATGTATATCTAATACGAATGTATACGTCAGCTACTTTGGTGCTGAACGGGCAACCATGACCAGACTACAACAACTTTTCCTGGCAGTGATTCTGATCGCCGGACTGGCGGTCGCCAGCTGGATCGGTTATCAGCGCATAGAGGCTGAGCGGGCTAACTCTACTGTAGCTGTGGCCGTTGACTATAACGACGTGCTGCGAGCTGCTGCACTTGCTGGCAGGTCTCCCCAAGGGATACTGAAGCAGATCAAGGCAGTCGGAGCCAGTCATATAGCCATTACCGAGTTGACGCTGGACGACCTGGTAGCGACCCGGCGTTTGTTCAATACTGCTTCATCTCAGGTATTTCTGGCCGAACCCAGTATGCCTGCCACGGTGCGAAAGCGCATTCAAAAGCAACTCATCACCAAGTTGCCGCAGCCTAAAGACGTTCAGTCAGGCAAACCGGCATCCTACGACTACTATACCTATCTGCTGCAGGTTGCTCCGCGACTGGGGGAAATTGGAGTAGGCTATGACCAGGCTGCCGAGGCGGTTCACGAGGCGGGTCTGTTGATTGTGGCCCGGCCTCAGCCAAAGTTCGTGCAGGAGCAAGACATCACGGCGGCCATCGCTGCCGCCGGTGATATTAAGGCCGATATCGTAGTCTTTGCCGGCACACAGGTCCTCGGCTACCAAAGACAGATTGAGGAGACGGCTTGGGCGCTACAGAAGTTCGGACTGAAATTGGGCTACCTGGAACTGGCTCCCCAAGCCGGCGAGCAGGCCTTGGCTCATAGTCTCCACTATAAGCTCATCCGCACTCACTCTATCTCTGAGGCCGAGATGGAACAGATCAGTCCCCAACGAGCCATTGACCGCTTCAGCCTGGCCGTACGGGAACGCAAGGTCAGATTGTGCTATGTGCACCTGTTTTTCAATCAGGGAACGCCGGTCAAATGTAATCTGACCTATCTTAGCGAATTAATTGGCAGGCTCAAACAAGATGGCTTCATCGTCGGCGACCCGCAATATTTCAACGCAGTGACGATCCCGGACTGGGCCTTGGCCGTGATATTCGTGGCGATTGTTGCCGCCTTGATGTGGCTGGTACAAAGCATAGTAAGCCTGGGGCGGTTGTGGTTCTGGGTTATCACTGTTGTTGCTCTGGCGGCCTCAGGGGCGGCGGGGCTGTCGGGTCTGGCGATATTTCGCCCGCTTGCCGCTCTGGCGGCGGCGTTGATATTCCCGACCTGGGCGGTGCTCGGTATCCAGCTGTGCAAGCCTGCGGCTCGTCATCCCCTGTTGGTGGGACTGTTGGCCTTCGTCCGTGTGAGTCTCCTGACCGTTATTGGGGGAGTGTTGGTGGCCGCTTGCTTAACTTCGGATGCTTACTTAATGAAGATTGCGCAGTTTCGTGGCGTCAAGCTGGCGCAGTTGCTGCCCCTGCTAGTCATCGGCGCTGTGTTTGCTGCCCGCTCAATGCACAATTACTGGGAGGTGAACACTGAGTTGGGTGAGGCTCGGTCCGAGCTGCCAGCCCTGGCCGCTGGGCTGCGGCAGGCCTTCGGCCAGGTGGTCCGCTATTGGCATGTGGCAGCCGTCGTCGTGGGGCTGGGCATACTGGCGGTGCTGATGATCCGCTCGGGCAACCAGCCTGCAGTAGGGGCTTCCGGGCTGGAGATGCAACTGCGCACCCTGCTGGATCAGCTGTTGGTCGTCCGGCCGCGTAGCAAGGAGATCTTCTTCGCTCATCCTATAATGCTGGTTACCCTTATGCTGATTGCAGCGGGCCTGCGGCGCGGAGTATGGATGGGGCTGGCAACTGGCGCTATCGGGCAGGTCTCTATCCTTAACACTTTCTGCCACTTGCATACTCCGCTGCTGGTCTCGCTCATCCGTGTAGGTCACGGCTTGTGGCTGGGCATGTTGGGCGGGCTGATTTTGTGGATTGTTATCTACCTACTGGGGATAAGACGATCTCATCGTGCGCCCGATAGGGATAGCCCGTGAGCGCGTGTGGATTTAGCGCCGAAACCGCTGTACTCCTCAACCGTCTCAAGAGGCATTATGCATCTCGTGATTTCGGGATACTACGGCTATGGCAACACTGGCGACGAGGCCATTCTCACCGCGCTGGTTGATGAGCTGCGCCGCTGCTATCCTGATGTGCGGTTTACTGTGCTGTCGGCAGCCCCCGAGGCGACCGCCCGCCAGTACAAGATGGAGGCGATACCCCGCTGGTCGCTGCGCGCTATCTGGCGGGCGCTGCGCGGCGCTGATCTGCTCATCTCGGGAGGCGGTGGACTCATCCAAGACGCGACCAGCCGCCTCTCACCATTCTATTATCTGGGGATTCTGCGCTTGGCTCGCCTGGCGGGCACTCCCTATATGATATTTGCTCAAGGACTGGGACCGCTGCACTGCCGGCTGGCCCGCTGGGCTACGGCTCGCTGCTTCCGCCATGCGGCGGCGATAACTGTGCGCGATGAGCCGTCGGCCCGGCTTCTTTCCCAGCTTGGGGTGACTACTCCACCCATTGAAGTGACCGCCGACCCCGCACTGCTATTGAAGCCCTGCCCGCCTCACCGAACTGTTGAGCTGCTACGAAAGTTGGGTTTGTCAGAAGCTGCTCCGCTGATTGGCATTACGCTGCGCAGTTGGGCGGCCTGCGATGTAGTTGGGTCGGTGGCGGCGCTTATCCGTCATCTGCATGAGTCGCAAGCAGGGCAAGTGTTGCTCATTCCCTTTCAACCTGGCGAGGATCTCGGCTTGGCCTGGCGGGTGGCTAGCGAGGCGGCCGCCGCACCGGTCACAATACTGGATCAGGCGCTGGAGCCACGAGAGCTGCTGGGAATAATATCACGACTGGATCTGTTAATTTCAATGCGGCTGCATGGTCTGATCTTTGCGGCAAGCGCACAGGTGCCAGCCGTCGCGCTGTCCTATGATCCCAAGGTAGAAGCCTTCGCCCGCCGCGCCGGCCAGCCGACCATTGCACTCAGCAGTCTTACACCCAACGAATTGATCCGACAAGCCGATAGCCTCCGGCAATCTGGCGGAGAACAAGCTAAGAAGCTTGCGGAGACAGCCACGGAACTGAGCAGTGCTGCGGGGCGCAATTTCGCAGTCTTGGATACGCTGCTTCGGGCGCTTCCCATGAGGTAGTCTAGCGACCGAGTGCCACGGTGCGGCGATGATTAACAGAAATCTTGCCCCCGGTAGATGCTATCGTTCGGGGTCTTCAGATGGGGTAACGCCCAGCTCGGTGATATCAAAAAGGGCAGTTAGCTCAAAACCGTGGGTAGCCAGGTTCTCACGAGCGCCCTGCAGGCGATCAACCATCGTTATGACGCGCACCACCTGAGCATTGTACTCGCGCTGAAGTGCCCCAATTGCGCGCAGCGTTGAGCCGCCGGTGGTAATGACATCTTCCAACACTGCCACGCGTACTCCTTGCTCCAGGGGCCCTTCTACCTGCTGCCGGGTGCCACGCTCCTTGGGCTCTTTGCGCACGATGAAGGCATCTATGTCCCGACCGCGAGCGGCGGCCAGCGCTACAACCGCGCCTGCGATGGGATCAGCGCCGATGGCCATGCCACCGACTGCCTCCACCTCCGGAGGTAAGTGCTCCAGGATCTGGGTGGCCAGCAGGTAGAGACCTTCGCCATCCAGCGAAATCTGTTTGCCATCAATGTAGTAGCTGCTCTTTTGCCCGGAGGCCAGTGTGAACTCGCCGAAGCGCAATGCGCGGTCTTTGATGAGCTGAGCCAGCCGCCGGCGGTCTTCTTTGTTGCCCACGGTCAACGGTTATCTCCCTGAGGCTGCTGGGTTTGTCCGCCCAGTGGTATCGGCTGTTGCGGCACCTGGCCGGTGGAGCGAGCTGTTATCATCTGCTGGATCACCAACGACACCTTCGGATAGGTCAGTGCTGTGAACATATCTTCCCAGGTGATGGGTCTTTGCGTCGCTGGGCTAGCTGAAATCTCGTCAATTACGCCCAGTTCGCGCAAGAACCGTATCGCGAGCAGAACCCGTGCCTGCTCCCACTGCTCCCACGGTGTCTGACGCATCTCATTGAGGATTTCTATCCCAAAGCTCCGAAAGTGAGGATAGGCCGGCGAGTCCTGGGTGATGTCGTACCTCTCCAGCAACCGGTTTAGTTCTACTATGCGTGTGCGCTGGTAGTCCTGCATCTGGCGGAAGCGCAGGCGCTCAAGAACGTCTACCACAGTGCGCATCTCAGCCAGAATGCGTATTTGCTCGCGAGCCAGACGCTTGCTATCGGTAGCCAAGATGTCCAGTGGAGGCTGCCAATCAATTAGTTGATTCTGTCCAGGCAGCAGCATTCTTTGGACTTGGTTAAGCTGCCGGGCGATCTGCTGCCGGGCCTGGCGCCGTTGCTGCTGCAGTTTAGTCTGGAATTGCTGCCATTCCGGTGGCACCTGTCCACCGCCTAAGAGCGAGTCGCGAACCTGCAGTAGTGTATCCTTCAAGGATTGCCCCTGATTAGCCGTCGGTTTCCGAATGGGCTGAAGAATCGCTTCAATCTGCTGGGTTACTGGGACAGTAGCTGATAGTTGTTGCACAGAAAGTTGGAGATAGTCAAACAAACCGACGATATCTATAACTTCGGCAGCCTGGAAGATCAGGCAATCCTCTATATGGCGTGTATCCGTTGGTAGCGGTTGGGTGGTGGCCAGTGCTGCCATTCGCTGCAACAGCGGTATCGTGTAGGGGCTGGATAGAAAGTCAAGTAGTTGCTGGTAGGAGATCGGCGGCTCTGCTGAGGGAGCAGGCAGTTGCAGATACTGTGCCACCTGGTCTGCCAGGGTAGGATATTGCTGGATGTATTGGTCCTGTGGTTGATCGTAAATTGAGTCAGTAAGTTGGAGGACCTGGCCGGTTACTTGCTCGAACTGGGGCGAGTTGGGTGGAACAATTTTAGCCGCTATGCGCTGCGCGGTAGGGATTCTGACCAGCTCATACTCATCCGGCATCAGATCGCGCTGTGTATCAATTACGCCAACGATATATTCAGCGAGGCTGCCTGCACCCTCCAGAGCCAGGGCGCTCTGTGCCGGGCTCTCAGTGGGTCTGGGTTGCGCGATGAGCTGGCGCTGCTGGGCAGTCAGATATGATTGGAGCAGAGCAGCAGCCGAGCTTGCCAGGAAGTGATAAAACGCCTCACGCTGCTTACCAGCGTTAGTTAGCCCTGCATGAGCAGCCTGGCTGACTTCTGCTGAGACTCGCTGACCCGCGAGCTGTGCTGCTATCGCTGATTGGATTGCGCCGCTGTATTGCTGCCATATCTGGTCAGTGCTGGAAAGTAGTTCAGTCTGCTTCTCCTGAATTTCTGTCAGCACTGGGAGCAACTGCGTTATCTGCTCGGAGGTCAGTTGCAGCGTGCTGGCCACCTGTAGTACGGTTACCTGCTCATAGAGTTGCTCCACGGAGAACTCGAGTGAATCCGCGGCAGCATAAGCGCTACTCATCATAGTCAATGGGAGCATCACTACAAACGCTGTCAGCAGTGTAACAGTTCGCTTGGACATTAAGCCCACCGCCTCGTTTCTATTGCAATCGGCAATAGATAGTCTATTATGCTATTTCGCGGTGCCGGGCGCATCCTCCTGCCTCAATAGTGCTTGGCGGACCTGCCTATAACCTGTGCGCAGAGCTCAGGTTTCCAGTCCAAGGTATCTTATAGCCTCGCCCGCTACGAAGAACGATCCAGTGATGCAAATCGCTTCACTTTCAGTGGTGACTTCGCCAGCCAACTTAACTGCTTCGGTTACGGTTGGTGCTGCTAAGATGGGACCGGCAAATTGCTGACGAACCGCTACCGCCAGATGTTCAGTAGCCAAAGCCCGCGGGTTGTCGGCTTGGGTAACAATGATTCGGTCAGCTACCGGGCAGAGGATACGCAGAATCTGCTCAATATCCTTATCGGCAGATATTCCCACAACCAAAGTAAGTCCGTCATATTGCAGGTGCCGGCGCAGAGCAGAGGTCAGTGCACGAGCCGAAGCCGGGTTGTGAGCACAGTCGATAACCAACCAAGGTCGCGCTCCTACCACTTGAAACCGTGCTGGCCATTGAAGCTGAGCCAGAGCTGTCTGGAATTGCCGGAGGTTGATCGTAAATCCCTTATCAGCCAGGGTCTGCAACGCTGCATAAGCAGTCGCGGCGTTATTGGCTTGATGCCGGCCAGCTAAAGTGCATTGTATCTCCAGCGGGCCTGTGTCGGTTGCCAAAATGAATCTTTCGGTGGGCGGTTTGAAGTCATGACTTACATCAGGCATTGGTGTAGGCTTGACCTGACCAAACTCGACGACATCGGGGGCATGTAGCAGCGAGGTGCCGACTTTCATCGCCCGTGCAGTAAGGACCTCATACACTTCGGGGGCTTGGTGAGCAGTAACCACTGGTATGCCCGGCTTGATTATCCCGGCCTTCTCGCTGGCAATTTCCTGAATGGTGCTCCCCAAAATGTGGGTATGGTCGAGGTCAATACTGGTGAGCACGGCGACAATCGGGCTGATGACATTAGTAGCATCAAGCCGGCCGCCCAACCCCGTCTCAATTATTGCAATATCTACTCCAGCATCAGCGAAGGCCTGGAAAGCCACAGCAGTATATACTTCGAAAAAGGTCGGTCGGCGCCGTTCATTGTCTTCAGTGAGTTGGACAATTGCTTGCCGTACTCTCTCACTGACGTCGATCAAGTCAGCCGGTGATATATTGTGGCCGTCAATACGTACCCGCTCGCGCACAGTTACCAAGTGGGGTGAAGTATATAGGCCGGTGGTATAGCCAGCCTGACGCAGAGCTGCCTCTATCATCGCCGCAACTGAGCCTTTACCCTTGGTCCCGGCGATGTGAATGGCTGGCCAGTGGTGGTGCGGATTGCCCAGAGCAGCCAATAAACCGCTCATTGCATCCAGGCGTACTGTTTCGGCGAACTTGCGTTGGAAGCCGCGTTGCTCGTAGTCAATAAATGACTCCAAAAAACTACAGACTTCCTCGTAACTGATGATAGGCTGGTGAAGTATTGTGGTCACTGCTTATCCGCCTGTGGTAGCATCAGGATGTTGGTTGCGTAGCCGTAGACACTTTCGGCGTGGTGAATGGGTAAAGTTTGTGGCAGCGTGCTGGTGTTGAGTGGCAGTAACCAACGAACAGCCGCTCCCGGTAGTGGAAGCGGCCTGGACTCTGTCGCATTCAATCTGGTTAGACTTGTACAACTGTGGTTAGGACAAGTCTCATGGCAACAACAGAGGAGGATGAAGGTTGCCGAACTGACTGGCCGAAACCACCTTGGCGTGACCATCCCAGAATACTATGTTAGAGGCTGTGCCTCCAGAGTGGGGTGTCTCGTAGTCGTCTGGATTGCTGCTGGGATTCGGCGTAAGGCCGTTATCTATCATTAGACACTGTTCGCTGGGCCTAAGCCCAATAAAGCTACCACCCCAACCGCCGAGGTCAGGACACAGAGGGTCACCCGTCCACCCTCCTCCACCATCGGGCGTACTGTTCCACTGTATGCAATAACTGTAGCTGACTACCCCATCGGTCCAGTCTTCATCCGCAGGATTGTAGGTGGCCCATGGGTCCTTCTTGCAGTACCACAGCTCGCCGTTTTTGATGTAGGGATTTAGCTTGTTCACTAAATCTGCCATCCACAGCTTGGTGAGGGG
>JALGTS010000044.1 GCA_029821255.1 Candidatus Zipacnadia bacterium | reverse complement strand
TGATTGGTACAGTTCGGGGTGACCTGCACGATATTGGCAAGAACCTTGTTGCAATGATGCTCGAAGGTGGTGGCTATGAGGTTATTGATCTGGGGGTGGATATCTCCCCTGACCAATTTGTGGAAGCAGTTAACGAGCACTCACCGAACGCTGTGGCTATGTCCGCGCTGTTGACCACAACTATGCCGTCAATGAAGGATACTATAGATGCACTGAGTGCTGCCGGCGTCCGCGAGCAGGTCAAGATTATGATCGGCGGGGCACCGGTTACTCAGGACTATGCCGACGAGATTGGTGCTGACGGCTATGCCCCGGATGCAGCCTCGGCTGTTGATTTGGCCGCGGATCTGTTGAAAGTGGGATAGAGCAATTCCGGGAACAATCTGCGACGGAGCCCGGGTTAGCGAGTGGTCGTGTCCATCTTCGTCGTTAAGGTGGCGTTTATATCTGTGTAATGAGCCGCAGCTACGCAAGCGTAGCTGCGGCCTCAGCTAATGGCGCTGATGAATGCGGAAATAATGAATAGTGGCAATAAAACGGGCAAAGGACGATCCGTTATGTGGATTGCGCTGGCAGTGCTGCTAATCGCTATAATGTTAGGGGCGGCGGGTCAGATTTGTCTGAAATTTGGCCTGGCCAAGCTGGGTTCGCAAACGCCATTTGTGGTTGTCACGGCGATGTTCCGCGACTGGTATGTATTGGCTGGCTTTGTTGCTTATGGCCTCAGTTCCCTGATGTATCTGTTTGTGCTGTCTCGGTTAGATGTAAGCTATGCCTACCCCTTTGTTGCGATAAACTATGTCTTTGTCACCTTTCTGGCGTGGCTTATTCTGAAGGAGGCAGTGCCGACCTTGCGAGTGGTAGGCCTGGTCATAATCTGCACCGGAGTTCTGGTGTTGGCCGCCAGTTATAGAGGTCCACAGCCTGACTCAAGTGATGGTCTCGGCACTGCTGCGATTGAAAGGCCAGCCAATCAGGGATAGCGGGCCTGCTTGCCAATTTGTCACTGGCGGAGGAGTATGCGTGTCTCAACGGAGCAGCGGTAAATATGTGCCCCTGATAGCAGTTGCCGTCTTAGCCACCGTTGCTGCTGGCTTTTGGGCTCCGTGTCTTTTCTTGGGTAGAGTTCCGGCGACCGTCCAACATCAAAGCTGGATGGTGCCGTGGCGGGCCGTCCAGGCGCCAGCACTGCCTGCCCGGCAGTGGGATCCGCTACTGTGGGATAGCGTAGCGCAATTCTATCCGTGGCGTGTGCTACTGCGGCGAGGATTCTGTAGGGGAGAGTTACCACTGTGGTCGCCCTATCAGTATTGCGGGTACCCCCTGGTGGGCAATGGGCAGTCAGCGATATTTTACCCCATCAATTGGCTATTGCTCATTTTACCGGCAGCAAAGTTTCTGGGAGTTAGTCTGGCCTTGCATTTTTTCGTCGCGGGGCTACTGACCTTCTACTTCTGTCGCCTGTTGAGACTGACAGTCATTCCTGCGCTTTTTGCCGCCCTGGCCTTCTCATACGGTGGATTTATGGTCACATGGGCGCTGCTGCCGACACTGGTGGCCAGTGCGGTATGGTTGCCGGGTGTGCTTGCTGGCATTGAGTTGACCCAGCGCGGGCGACGGTGCTGGGGTATGGTGCTGCTGGCGGCTTCTCTGGGCCTTACGCTTTTGGCTGGACATATGCAGATTGCCGCCTATGTGTGGATGACCGCTGCGGTATATGCGCTGGGCCGGCTACTGTACAATCTGGGGTGCAAACGGCCAGTGGCCTGGTGGCCAGTAGGGGCCGGTGCCGGGCTGGGATTGATGCTAGGCATGGTGCAGATTCTGCCTACGGTTGAGCTGGGGATGAATTCGCCCCGTGGCAGCCAGGTTCCCACCCAGCAAGGCTGGCAGTTTCAGCAGCACCGTTTACTGCGGCCTTTTGAGCTGGTCACCTTCGTTTCACCGGACGCGTTAGGCACGCCGGCCAGCCGGTTGTCCAGCGACCAGTACTGGGGCGCCAAATTCGGCATCATCTACAGTGAGCACTGTGGATTTGCCGGTGTGGTTACATTGTTTTTGGCGTTTATGGCTGTCGTCTATCGCCGTGACCGCATCAGTTGGGGTTTTGCTGGCGCTGTGCTTGTGGTGCTGTCAGTGATCATGGGCAGGCCGCTGGCGCGCGTGCTTTACTTCTGGGTGCCCAAAATCGGCGCGATGGGCAGTTTCACACGCTTTCTGTTCCTCTACATCTTTCTGGTGGCAGTGTTAGCGGCACTGGGCCTGGATTATCTGATGGCCAGGACCTCGGCCGGTAAGCGTCTGGGCAGCGGCAGTGCGTACTTACTGGGCAGCGCATTTATTGTGGTACTGCTGGGCGAGCTACTGCCTTGGGGCTGGCGGTTCATACCCATGCAGTCGGCTGCTGACTTGTACCGGCAGACAGAGCTAACGCGGGAGATTCAGCAGCGCTGTGATCCGACCGAGGGGCGGGTGCTGGCAATTACACCTCGTCGCGCCTGGAGCCTGTTGCATACGCCTGACGCTGTGCTACCGCCTAATTCGGCTGCTGTCTACGGCTACTGTAGCCCACAGGGATATGATTCACTGTCAATAGACGACTACTACGAGTTTGCTGAAAAGCTGGAAGGCGAACCCCCAGCGCCAGCGGAGAACGGCAATATGATGCTACTGGAGAACTACGCTTCGCCGGCGTTAGAGGATGCTGCGGTAAAGTGGGTTGTTTCTATGGAGCCGCTATATGATGAGGACCTGAAGCTCCTGTGGCACGGGGAGGGTGCTTATCTGTACCGATTGCAGGGTGCGTCGCGATTCCGAGTAAGAAGTCTCCAGGGCAAGACGATTGAACCCAGTGCCGTCAAAGGTGGCCTCAATTATGTAGAGTTGGAGGTGCCTCCGGTTAACGGCGGGACCCTGCTTGTCGCCGACACTTGGTACCCGGGATGGCACTACTTTGTAGATGCGCACCCGGCGCCAGCTATCCGATATGGAGTTTTTCGGCGCCTGGAGCTTACCGGCGGTGCGCAGTGCGTGCTTATGGTATACTACCCGACCTCGGTTCTATGCGGGTTATTTGTTACACTGGTAGCAGTTGGGGGGCTGGCAGCAATAGCGGGTGGATGGTGGATGACAGTGCGCCGATGAATTGTTCACGAAGCTGAAGAGCGGTTGAGCAATACAATGCAAGCAGAGCAGATAGGTAAAGTCAGCCGCAAAGAATGGCTGCTGGTAATAGGTATAGCCACCGGTGTTATGGTTCTGACACTACTGCCATATGGCAGGGCCGTTCAGATGGCCAATCCGGGGGAGTATTTTTGCGGCTTTTTGTGGGGAGTGGACGAAGGCAACGTCTATTTGGCATGGATGCGACAGGCTGCTGCCGGTCAGTGGTTGCTGGCAAATCACTACACGATAGCTCCCCAAAATCCGCACTTTTTCAATATCTTTCTAATCCTGTTGGGTCGGTTCTCCGGCCTCACCGGCCTGGCTCCAGTCCTGGTCTTTCATCTGGCTCGCTTTCTGGGTGGGATATTCCTGTTAGGAGCATTCTACCTGCTGGTGGCGGAGCTGACTACTAATATGAGAATCCGCTTGACAGCGGTGGCAATAGCGGTATTTTCGTCGGGGTTGGGGTGGATTGTCTATCTACAGGCCAGAATGTCGGGCCTGCCCCTGGGCGCATGGGGTAGCCTGCGACCGATGGATGTGGCCTACGGCTGGCAGGCCCAGCCCGAGGCGGTGACCTTTCTGTCGCTGCTACTCAATCCGTTGTTTGTCATCTCAATGGGGCTGCTGTGTCTGGTATTCCGCTACGGGTTACGGGCTGCGCGCAGTACGGGATGGAGCAGTGTGATCCCGAGTGGAGTACTGTTGTTGATTCTGGGGAACGTTCATACCTATGATGTCGTGGTTGTCTATTTGGTGTTGTTTGTCTGGTTTGTGTTCGCCGCTACGCAGGGCGTAATGACATGGCGGATGGCAGCGGCCCGATATGCCGTCGTTGCTCTGTTAGGTCTTCCCGGACCGCTGTGGACCTATTATACGATCTCCGTCGATCCAGCCTATGCCCAGAAGGCGGCTTCACCGACCCCATCAGCGATGCCCTGGGACTACGCCATAGGATATGGCTTGGTTTTCCTGCTGGCGGTAGCCGGAGCAATTGTGATCGCCCTCTGGTGCAAGGCAACATCTGGTCAGACGAGGGCGAAGTTTAGCCGAGAGCTGCTCTTTCCGATAGTCTGGGCTGCTTTGGGCTTTGGGTTGCTGTACTTGCCGGTGTCATTTCAGCGCAAGCTCATTGAGGGGCTGCACCTGCCGCTGTGCCTTCTGGCCGCCGTAGCACTGGTTGAGGTGCACCAGCGGCTGGCCGCCCGGGTTTCATTTGCCCTGATATTGCTTGTATTTTTGCTGCTGACTGTGCCATCTAATGTACTGTTTTTGGCGGACTGCTTTGATCACCTATCTGTCAATAATGTGGACCTGCTGCGCTACCTAATGCCCCCGGCCTACCTGTCACAGGCTGAGAAGACAGCGCTGAGCTGGTTGGCGGCTAACGCCCCCGATGGTGCAATAGTACTATCTTCTTCGCTGACGGGCAGTCACATTCCCGCCCATACTCCCTGTCGCGTTGTAGCCGGGCACTGGTCCGAGACACTTGATTTTGGAGTGATGCTACGGTTGGTTGGCTACTTCTACTGGCCGGGCCAGGAGCCGGCGGTGCGCCGCCAGATTCTACAAAGGACCGGCGCTGACTTTGTCTACTACGGCCCGCAGGAGCAGCTTCTTCAGCAAGGCATGGCAGCGGGTGGACAGTTCAAGCCGGATGCACCGTGGGACCCCAGTGTTGGTCTGCCTGAGCTCAAATTAGCGTTTGTTGGTGATGGTTTGCAAATCTACCGAGTGGTCAAGTGAGGGCAAAATAGGCATCTCCCGCTGCAGACCATTGAACTTCCCGGGCTCTGAAGTGTCTATATTAGGTGGAGGCTTAAATGAAACGATTTTATAACTACAAATTGCTGGTTGGGGTTATATTACTGCTGGTACTGGGCGCAGTACCGGCGGCTGCACGCCAGTGGAGCGAGGAGTACGAAAAGAAGGTAGGAGAGCGTGCCGTTGAGGCTATCCTCAAAGACAATAAGTTGTACAAAGACGAGGAAGCTCAGCGGCACATTGAAGAGATAGTAGCGCGGCTGGTCCCCCATACGCAGCGACCAAACCTGAAGTACAAGGTTTACTTGCTTGACGATGAAGAGGTCAATGCATTCACTGTACCGGGGGGCTATATCTTTGTCAACAAAGGTTTATTGGATAACGTTGAATCCGAGGCGCAATTGGCTGGCGTTATCGCTCACGAGATGGCGCATAACTGCACATACGACGCGCTTGACCAACTCAAGCGCGCTCAGGATATGTCTTTGGCTACGGCGGCGGCCGTCCTGGTTGCCGTGCTCACTGGGCGTGATGACGAGGTGACATATGGGGTGCTGACTGCGGGGCAGGTGGTGACGCGAGGTGTGTTGTCCACCTACTCAATTGAGATTGAGAGTCGGGCCGACAAGAATGCTGCTCACTATCTGATAGAGGCTGGCTACAATCCTGTCGGGCTATTGACGTTTATGGAGCGATTGGCTCGCGAGGAGCGGCACGTTCCCGACCCCAATTTGGGCATCTTTCAGACTCACCCTCTCTCCAAGAAGCGAGTTGCCGATCTGATCAAGCTGCTGAATGAGGCTGGTGTGGACATCAACCGCCGCGCAGTTACCAAGTGGGACCCGCCCATTGTGGAAACCGGCGAGATCAATGGCCAACCAGCGCAGATCCTCAAGCTCTGGGGTCAACCTCTGTTTGCCTTCAACTGTGCGCCAGCAGGAGGAGACATCGAGGCCCGCGCCCAACGGATGGTTGAAGTACTAACGCAGCTTTTGCGCAACGGGGCGGGCGCTTACGAGTTCGGGCTGACCCGCGATGATGAGGGGCACACTGCGGTAGCTGCTCGGGGGGAAATAGTGCTTACCGTCTATCGGGAAGACGCCGCGTTAGTGGGCAAATCAATCGGTGATACCGCCATTGAGGTGACTCAGAACATCAGGCGGGCGCTGTTCAAGGAGCGGATTGACCGACTCTACTAAGGGTTACTGAGGTGGACTCCGGGCTCTGTGGCTTTATTCGGTCTCTTCGCGTTGACGAAAAGTGATGCCGCTGACATTTTTGGCCTTCATCCATTCTTCCTCTACCGCAATGACCACCTCGGGTGCGCGAAACTCTTCGCCCTTCTGCGTAGTAACGCGGACATTTCCAGTCAGGATGATAATGTCGGTTAGCTCTTCATAGACGGCATTGTCTGCCCAGGCGGTCTTATCTTCTTGGACCGCCTTCACTGGTCCACTTAAGATTATCTTCTTAATTTTATCATTGTACTGATAGACGATCTTCGGGCAGGTAATGGTGGTTTTCCTGCGGCGGTATTCTTCAAATTTGCTGAGGTTTTCTTGCTCATTCTGGGAGTTTTTGGCTTTCTCCACTTTTTTCTGGGCGACTACCGTCACATTGCCAGTCAGCGTAGCAACCTCGGTGTTGAAGTTGGCCGCGGCCACATCACCAGTTATAGTCGCCTCCGGGTCTACAATGCGCAAATGACCGGTAGCCCGTGCCGTGTCCTTGGCCTCGTCATACCAGGCCTCGTCGCAGTGCATCTTCATATCCCGGTGACTGAAGATAACATTGCCCGACAGGTAGTACACTTCTTTGGTTGCGTCGTATTGCAGCAGGTCGGCGTGCTCAATCTTGACAATGTCGTCGGCCTTAGTCTCTGCTGCGGCTTTTTCAGTCTCCGGGGCTGGAGTATCAAGTTTGGGTGGTGTAGGCGGTGCCGAGGTCTTCTGCTTGCCTGCGTTCTGGGCGGCTATTGGCAAAGATAGCACCGCCAGCAGGCACATAAGCAGCACAAGGCTGAGTGCGGTAGCCAGTTTGAAATATCTCATTGCGGACGCAGCTCCTTGAGCTTTTTCTTGGCCTCTTCGGCGTGGAAGACCATCTGAATCTTCTCCAGGCGGAAGTTGCCAGTAGCGACATTGTATTCCAGGTTGCTGCCTACTACGGTGTTCTCCCCCGCGTACATTGTAACTTGTCCTGGGCATCTGACCAGGTCCTGAGCCACAAAATAGTCCAGTCCGCTGGTTATAATAATAGCTTGTTTGGTCTTCACTTCCACGGTGTCGGGACAGGAAAGCAGTTGCTGCTCCTGATTCCACCTCAGTTTGTCCGTGGTGATGATTGCAGCTTGGTATGAGACTACTCGTACATTCCCGCTCACCTCAAAGTCGCGGCGACCGGTCTGTCCGGTAATCTGGTCAGCAGTCACGCGCACCAGAGGCTCTCCAGCCTGGCTGTAGATGATGGCCTCTTCCAGACCTTTAGCCTCAAGCATTTGACCGCCAGCGGCGATATGAAGTTCCCCCAATTGGGCTTGCCAGGCCAATTGGCCCTTCTCCATATGCTTAAGTACCGGCTGCTGGATGGTTATTCCGGGCTGCTGCTGGGCCTGCCCGGGTACTGGGGTTGACTCTTGAGGCGGGCGGGGCCAAGTAAGTGCTGCTACCACTCCCAGCACAGCACACCCCACAACGATAATTGCGCCGATGAGCTTCCGGTTGGGTTGGCATGGGGCTTTCTCATCCATTGCACTGCTGATATTCTATCACAAGCCGAAGCCGCTGGGAAGTATCAGTGGCTATCTGCTTCGGTGAGGTAAGTGGCGGTGTACGGTGTAAGAAGTGCAAGACAGCACTATCCTGTGCCTTGTGCGCCAGGACGCGGGTAGCTATTCCTCG